>CALGSR010000332.1 GCA_937902115.1 uncultured Bacillus sp.
TATTAGAAACGAATCATAATGAGGAGGTGTAATCCTGGTTACAAAAATCTTGCGGAAGTCTGACCAATAGAAGGAATGGTCTTGCGCGAATAGCCAGCTCTAACAGAGCGCCGCAGGTTGTCCTGGACAGTAGGTTCATGACAAGGGTTATAGTCCTTTCCTGACGGAGTGACGTGAGAATCGTCATGGTATGTCCCTTTTTCTTGGTTCGGGGGCGAATCGTTCCTATTTGGAAACTTTTAATCGTTTTTAATAGATTTTTGTAACCAGGATGTATGAAGGAATCGAACAGTCAACATTGTATAAGTGCCTTACAGATACATGACTGGGTAACCCACCCCATAAGGATAAAGCAAAGAACTGGCATTTTCGCCACGCGTAAAACAGCTAGTGATTTTATTTGCAACAGCTTCAGGATTAATTGTCTCATAACTAGTTCACAAATTATTTGGATTGGAAAAGGACTAACACCTATTACCGGAACCCTTACCATTAAGTACCATAAGGGAATTGCGTCATCCTTGGACATCATGGTCAACGGTGAAAGAGCAGCCTCTATAAGACCGGGTCAATCGTTTAGCGGAACGAGATCAGATATACAAGTTGTTGAGTTAGTATGCCGGGAGGTTGAAAACACTCCTGGTTATTGTGAAGGTGATTTCAGCTTTAATTTGCATTATTCCTTCAGCGATTCTGAAAGTGAAATTGATTATGACAAAACTGAGACCTTTTACTCTGATGCCAACGGACAGAGAATTAATTCTGCGGAAGGAATCGAATGTACAGTTCTTTTTGAAAAAAGGAAGAAAGATAATAGTCACTCTTATGAAGAAATCCCTGTTTTGCTGCAAGGATATATCACGATTCAACTTTTTAATAAAAATGGAGAATTGATTTTCAGTATTGTCGAACCGTTCTCTGAAGTAGAGTCCTTTTCTCTCTATTATCCCACAGGAACATTTGCAGCCTGTGAGATTACGCAATACAACGTAAAGTCCTTTCCCATTTCCCCAGTAAAGGATTCCTCTGCGTGCAAAAAAGTGGAGTTTATTATCCATATCACGATTTGTCTTAGTGTAGAGGTACTCAGCAAGGTGAACATCCGTCTTCGAGGCAAACATTGTGATACAGATAAAATAGACCTTCTTGCTGAATAGAAGGTCTATTTTATCTGTATATCATACACTTATATGAACGGCATATAGATACCAATTGTTTATTTTAGCAAACATATACACGTATTCTTTAGATGAGATAGCGAGGAGTAATACAAAATTCTCCAATAAAGGTCCCCGCTGCTGACGGTACAATTTCAATTTCATCGAATCTGCTTACCGTAAAGGCTGCGGCACTATTCGCACCGATAGCAGACAGCGAAGCAACGGGTGTTGCGTTTCCTTCTAAAAGAAAGTTAACCGCAATCGTCTCTCCTGCTGGTGCACTAGTTAGCTTTACATAGCCAGATGATACAATTGCACTGACATTATCAATATAAATTGTTTCTGTTCCGGTTATCGTCCAGTCACTGCAAATTTTATCTTGCACTAATTCTTTCTCATCACAGCAAGATAGGTTGTTCCCCAACATAGTAACTCCTCCTTTTAAATTTTGGCTGTGTTAAACCTCATTATTAATCCTTAAATCGCCGTATGTGTATAGGTTTCACTACGTTCCTTGTGACCAAGGAAAACCCGTTCACGCCATATACATATGGCTTAAATCAACATTGAACATTAACAAAGCCTAAATTTTATATCTTGGTGTTAAACAGAATTCGCCTGTATAAATACCAGTACTGGAAGTCCCTGGAACTGTAATTTCAATCAAATCAAAGTTTTGCACAGTAAAGCTTTTTACCTCTCCCGCAGTTATAGCTGTTACCTCCTCTACTGTTACACCAGCGTTTGAAAAGGTCAATGTAACGGTGTCAGCCACATCCGGCGCCGAAATAAACTTAAAATAGCCTGAAGCGATTGTGTTACCTAAATTGCTTGTGTACATTTCTTGAGTTGTATCCGCTCCTGTTGTATGATTAATCGTCCAATCAATACAAACCTTATCCTGTACAGCCTTTTTTGGGGAGCAACAAGATAATGATGTTGAACAGCCGCAATATCCCATATTTTTTTCCTCCCATCTATCTTTCGTTTACCTTCCCTATCCTTATATACATATGCCTGTGTGTCCAATCTGTTATAGGGCATATATGGATTTATCCTATTTTACAAGAAGGAAGGTTTATCTTAGACCGTCAACGCATTTAATGATCTCGTTTGTGCTGTGATTGTTGAATTTGCATTGTTAGGTATACGATCAAAGAATTCCAATGTAACGGTATACGTATTTGTTCCTAACACTGAATTATTATCGACTAGTGAAATCGGAATACTAGTAATCGTGGTAAGACCTAAACCAAGTGAAATAGCACTCTCTTGACGCATCATTTGCGTTATTAATAGAACTCCATTACGCCTTACTCTTAGACGAACTGCTAATAAATAGGAAAGTAGCGCCAGTAGACCTAATGCTGAGCCTTGCATCTGGACGAATCCATCCAGCTTAACTGGCTGAAGATTTTGCGTCGTTACAACTGGAAGAGTCAGTACTGTTGTCTCCGTCCCCGCTCCAAACGGAATGCTCTGACTTCCTTCCGTTTGGGTAAAAAAAAGATTTACATCCGGCGAACTGCCATTACTTTTATTAAAGCTGCAGCAACTAAAATCGCCGCTATGTCCCATTTATACCACCTTACTTTCAAAGATTCTCCTTTTATATTTATATGAGACGGCAACACATCCGTATGGACAAACAGCAAAATAAATGGATTTTACTAGTAGGCAGTAACGGATACATTTGAACTTCAATGGAATAGCTTGTATTATAGGATTTTCCAGAAAGGTGCAGGGGGGTTTTACTTGAAGAAGAAAGGAAACGGAAGATTTGGCTTTTGCGTTTTTCCCGGTTACAAATGGTGCGGACCGGGATGTAATGGTCCCGGAACCCCGATCAACTCTGTCGATGCAGCTTGTAAAAAGCATGATCTCTGCTACAAAAGATATGGAAATCAATGCGAATGTGATCGAGCCTTTCTCCGCAGCCTTCGCTCGGAAATCAATCCATATACAAAAATGGGAAGGCAGGCACAACTGATCTATGAATATATGAAATTACAAACCTTTATTAAATGCGGCAGCATTCGAAAATAATCTACAGTGTTTCACGTGGAACATTTCTCGCTGAAGATACTGCTTCGCAGTAAACTTATCCTTTCCTATGACAGTAAAAGGGCCATAGCTATGAACGGCTATGACCCTTTTTATTTATATAAGTACAACCTGTCCTAAAGCAAATGCAACTTAAACTGTTGCTGGAACCTTCTCAAGCATTGTTCCGTTTTGCGCAAAGTTAGTATGCCAAGAGAAGGCCTTTTCTAATACATGCGGTGTTTGTCCCCCGCGTGTTTTCGCTTCCTCATAATAAGCACGAAGCTGAGGACGGTACATTGGATGAACACAGTTTTCAATAATTAATTCTACTCTTTCTCTTGGTGCAAGACCTCTTAAATCAGCGTAACCTTGCTCCGTAACAATCACATCTACATCATGTTCAGTATGATCGACGTGAGAGACGAAAGGAACAATACTAGAAATGTTTCCGCCCTTCGCAACGGATTTTGTGACAAAGATCGCAAGACGAGCATTTCTTGCAAAGTCACCAGAACCGCCAATACCGTTCATCATCTTCGTTCCCAGAACATGAGTGGAATTTACATTCCCGTATATATCCAGTTCCAACGCTGTATTAATCGAAATTAATCCGAGTCGACGGATGACTTCCGGATGATTGGAAATCTCCTGTGGACGCATAATGATTTTATCACGGTAATTTTCAAAGTTAGCAAAGACATGTTTCATTTTTTCCTCAGAAAGTGTAAGCGAACAGCAGGAAGCAAAATCGACCTTTCCAGCATCGATTAAATCAAATACTGCATCCTGAAGCACCTCAGAGTATACTTCCAGATTTGTAAACTCAGAATCGATCATTCCATGCAATACAGCATTTGCTACTGAACCAACCCCTGATTGTAACGGTGCAAGTTTTTCCGTTAAACGACCGGCATCGATTTCATTGCGCAGGAAAGTCAATAAATGCTGTGCCATGATCTCAGTTTCTTCATCCGGAGGCACAATTGTAGATGGTGAATCCATCTGATTCGTAAAAACAATCCCCTTTACCTTTTCCACATCAAGTGGAATTCCGAGAGTTCCAATTCTATCAGCAGAATTAACTAGCGGAATTGGACCACGCTCTCCTTGTTTGCCGGGATCATATAAATCGTGCATCCCTTCCAATTGCGAAGATTGAGCCAAATTAAGTTCAATAATAATTGACTTGGCATTTAAGGCAAAAGTTAAAGAGTTTCCAACAGAAGTAGTTGGAATCAACATTCCGTCTTCAGTAATAGCGATTGCTTCCAAAATAGCCACGTCCACTTTCATTACATTCTGGCGCAGTAACTCTGCCGTATGCGATAAATGCTGGTCAACAAATAGAAATTCCCCATTGTTAATTCCTTTACGCATGGCAGCATCAGCTTGGAAAGGCAATCTCTTGCCAAGGATTCCTGCTTCCGCAAATAATTTATCTATATCGGAACCTAAAGAAGCCCCTGTATATACATCAACTTTAAAGTTTTCTTCATCCTTAACGCGGTTTATTAACGCGATTGGCACCGCTTTCACATCACCCGAACGAGTAAAACCGCTTAAACCCAATGCCATTCCATTTTCAATCCATGAAGCTGCTTCTTCCGCTGTACAAACTCGATCTTTTAGACGACTATCTCTGATCCGATCCAAATAATTCTCCAATTAACTAACCCCCCACTTAAAATGTATACATACTATTATTTTAGCGATTAATACATTCAAGATAAGGATTTTGGCGTGTAATGCTAAATATTCGGAATAAAACAGCGAAATTGAAAACCAAAACAGAAAATTCATTTAACTATAGAAGCATAATGCTTCTATCGAATAAAGCTAAAACCCAAGAAGCCTTCGGAAGTAACTGGAATAGGTTTGGCTGACTGGCACTCTCTCATCATTATCCATACAAAGAACAAAGGTTGAGTGTGTATCAGGATAAATTGCCTTTATATGATTAACATTGACAATAAATGAGCGGTGGCATCTAATAAATGAATCCTTTGGCAGGAAATATTCAAATTCATGCAGACAGTTTTTATGAATACCCGATATTTTTCCGGAATAAACCTTTGTTTTCTTATCCTTCGCCTCTAAATAAACAACCTCTCCAAAGGGAATTGGAATCCATCCATCAGCTGTTTTTACAGTAACAACCGATTTGGCATCTGTTAATGCCGGATAAATCGCCGTTACGATGCCTTCAAGATTTCGCTCATGGAAAAATGGCACTGCCATCCCATAGTATGGAACACCGAAAACGTCCCGGTTGATAAACTCAGATTCCTTTTGCCTCGACATTAATGCTTTATAGGCAATCGTACCTTCCTTTACCTGTTCACCTACTCTGATTTTCAAATCAATCCGTTTGCTTGGCCGATAATAGACATATTCTTTTGTATTTGATACAGCAATTGAAACTTCATCAGAAAACAATTCCCCTATTGTGTCAAGAAGTGAACTTAAAGTAATTTCCTCCATGAAAAATCACCCCAAATACTATTATACTACAATTATTATTTTAAGACCTTAAGAATTGAGGCAAATGATACAAAAATCTTAATATTTAATTTACAATACTTAAACTTGCCGTCATTCTTCATTTGATATAGTTTGTTTAACTTCATTCAGCAAATCTTTTCGTGCGACGGGTAATCGCAGGAGCAGAAATCTCCCAATTTATAAGTGGTGAGGGTTCAAACCCGAGCTGAATAAAGTTAAAGCCTCCGGCAGATGCCTCGATTTTTTTAAGGGGATTTTTCGAGCAAGCTCGAAGAAAAATCGGGCGCAAATACGCCAAGGCGCATTTGATTCCTTAAGAAGGGCATGATGAAATGAAAAGAATACTCATAATTTCTTCTGATATAACAGGTCATGGCCACAAAAGCATAACTGAGGCTCTTTGTGAGAGGGGTCGGGCTCATGATGATGCAGAAGTTCATGTAGTAGATGGATTTTCACTTGGCGGAAAGGTATTGCTGTCGTTTGGGAAATCATATGGGCCAATTACAAGACATGCAGAGGGTTTATGGAAATATATTTGGAATCTATCTGCCTTGAAACCAGAAATCGTTGATCATTTCTTCGAGTCCCTTATTCGTGATAATTTCATGGCATTATTAAATTCAGTTAAACCAGATATCATTTTGTCTGTTCATCCTAACTTTAATGGCTCCATCTTAAATATATTGGAAAAAGAACAAATCAATCTCCCTTTTATAACGCTCATTGCCGATTTAGTTAATATTTATCCGCTTTGGACTGATAACCGGGCTGACTACATCATTTGTCCCACCTTTGAAGCCCGAGATCAATGCATTGAGTCAGGGATTGAGGCGGAGAAATTAAAGGTGCTGGGTTTCCCGATTCGCTCACAGTTTTTTAGGGGGAAATATCAGCAAGGCTCCGAGATTAAACAAGGAAATCCCTTTTCCTTCCTTATCATGGGTGGCGGAGAAGGCTCCGGTAATATGCAGACCATTGCAGAAAACCTGCTCCATCATTTTGATTGTACGGTAATAATTGCAGCTGGCAGGAATGAAAAGCTGAAAAACAAATTAGAGCACTCTCTCAATGGGCGTTACGGCAGCAGAGCAAAGATTTATGGTTTCACCAATCAAATTCACGATTTAATGATGGCCTCCGATTTCATCATCACTAGAGGAAGTCCGAATGTCATGTTTGAAGCAATAGCCACCAATACCCCGCTTATTATTACAGGTTCATTACCCGGTCAGGAGGAAGGGAACCCAGACTTTGCTGAACAGCATTCATTAGCAGTGTTATGTAGAAATCCGGCTAATATAAAGGAGACAATCAACGAATTATTTGCACATGATGGCAAACAATTAAAACAAATGCTTCAGGCACAACGAAATTTCATGAAGCGTGATGCCGCAGAGGACGTACTACAATTCATTCTAGAAGCAGGGGAACCCTACCACGAAGCAAAACTTAAATTATCTTGAAAAGCGGAAGCGCCTGCACTTCCACGTCCTGTGCGACGAAGCTAGACACTAGTCAAAGTTCAGAAACCATAGTATAAGTTAGGATGATACTTTATAAAAAATAGCAAAGGCGCCTGCAAAGGACAGACGCCTTTCTAATAACCGCATGCGGTAAAACTACAGCTAAGTTGATAAAAATAATAATAAAAAGGAGAGTCTGTTTTCCTGCTCCCCTTACTTCCTCAGTATATATTTTCCTCTTTATTTCGCCTTTTCAATAATCGATTGATAAATATCCTCAAGCGGCCAGACGACACCTTTATCATCTTTATAAACAATATGTTCTCTTCTAAAATGGACAGGGGAATCGATCCCTGCAGCGGCTGCCAGCCGGAACAACGCCTTCCGCATTGAAATGAGATAATTGGCTGTGCGGTATTTTTTTTCATCAATAACAAGAGCCTTTTGTAAATCCGGATCTGTTGTAGCAACTCCAACCGGACATGCATTGGAATGGCATTTCAATGCTTGAATGCAGCCTACCGTGATCATAAAGCCGCGTGCAATATTAACTAGATCCGCTCCCATTGCAAGGGCAACGGCTGCCCGATCCGGGGAGAATAGTTTGCCCGAGGCAATGATTTTTAACTGATCCCGTACACCGTATTTTCTTAAAGCATGATCGAGAAGGGGCAAAGCTGACTTAATTGGCAGCCCGACACTATCGGCCAATTCCTGATAAGTGGCACCGGTGCCCCCTTCAGCGCCGTCCACGGTAATGAAATCAGGGCTTTTCCCAGTGTCGCGAATAGTTTTAGCTAATTGATCCGCTTCATGATAGCTTCCCAGCACAACCTTCATTCCTACAGGCTTACCGGATACCTCACGGATTTTTTCCATAAAATCAAACATGGAGAGAAGGTCCTCGAACTCACGGAAACGATTCGGACTGTCAATCGACTTGTATGGTTCAACCATCCGAATTCTGGCAATTTCTTCAGTCACTTTTTCTCCATCAATATGCCCGCCGCGTGTTTTTGCCCCCTGCGCTAATTTAAGCTCAAAGGCCTTAATCTGAGAAATCACACTTTTCTCCTTTAATGCTTCCCAGCTGAAGTCCCCCGCTCGGTCTCGGACTCCGAAATACCCCGGACCAATTTGCATAATAATATCAACGCCGCCCTTTAGATGATAGTCAGAGAGACCCCCTTCTCCGGTATTCATCCAAGTTCCCCCTGCTATCCCCAGCCCTTCCGAAAGAGCCGTAATTGCCCTCTCTCCGAGGGAACCGTAGCTCATGCCTGACATGCCAATCTGACCTTTGACAATAAAAGGATTCTCCGTTTTCTCTCCGATTACAATCGCATCATGGTCATCAAGCAAATAAGTCAATGACTCATCCGTCTCCAGGTGTTCCTTTCTGTTCGTAAATAAAGGCTCTTTCACTAATAAATAGCGCTGTGTTGCGACCTTCGTTTCCCGATCCATCTTCATCTCTTCGGACAGCTTGGGAAACAACGAATTTCGTATATAATAGCCTGCCTTTTCAAAATCCCGCTGCGAACCAAATCCAACAACATCCCGCTTGTACTTGGCCTTTTTTACAATCTGCTGATATTCAATTCTGGAAAAGGGTTTCCCTTCCAGATCATTGTTAAATAAATACTGACGCAGCTCCGGACCAATCGTTTCAAAAAAGTACCTCGCGCGTCCGATGATCGGATAATTCCGCAATACCGGATGCTGCTTTTGTGAACGATCCATATGATGGACATAGAATCCGGTTACAATTAGTATTAACAGAACAATGGCACAGAAGGTGAACGCAATAATCGTTAAAATATCCGCTAAATTCAACATAAGATCCCCCCGGATATAGTATGCATTTATCGTTATAACGCTATTACTATTTCCAAAAGGGGGTGGAATAACCGTTAAACCTTCAATCACTAATTAGATAATCAATCCTCCAATTCAAAACCATACAAATATGTTCAAACTATGAAGTTTACGTAATTTTCATAATATTTAACAACCCCTTTATTTTGATAATATATATCTCCTATATAATGGGAAGCGTTAAGTAGATTAAGAGGAGGCGTTAAAATAATGGGATCTCGTTTTAAAAAGAAGGCAATTCCACTAATTGCGACAACGGTTTTGGCGACAACGGCGTTTTCCACTCAGGCATTTTTCAATGATGGCGAAAAGGTAGAAGCAAAACAAAATGATCCAATCTGGCTAGCTGGTGACCACCACGTACATAGTGAGTGGAGTGTAGGCTGGGATAACTCGACAAATCCTCCAACACCAATCCGAGGTGGAGATGCTATTTATCCAATTGTGAAAAATGCTGAAAAGGCAAAAGAGTACGGACTTGATTGGGTAATGACAACAGACCACGGCGGCCCTAACCATTCTAAGGTGAACTTAGAACAAGCTTATCCTGAATTATTAAAATCCCGTGAAGCTGTTCCAGAAGTTCTGCAATTCTACGGAATGGAGTTTGACACACCTGCTGCTGACCACAGTACATTAATGATTCCGAAGGTCGAGAATGAATCACAAATTCTTTACGATATTGAAAGCAAGTTTAATAAACGCGATCCTTTTCCAAATGACGGCAGCAGAGATACTGAGTCTACTATGATCGAAGCACTAAACTACATGAAGCAATTGGACGAGTCTGAGCAGCCAATTCAAATTGCCCACCATGCTTCACGTTCAGCAAAAGGTGACGGCGTATGGGGACAAGATACACCACAAGAATTCCGTAATTGGAATGATACTGCTCCTAATATTTCTATTGGAATGGAAGGAGCCCCAGGCCACCAGGCTACTGCTATCAATCGGGATGGTTCTCAAAAACCAAATGGTGCACGCGGCTCCTATGGCAACTACCCAACACTGGGCGGATTTGACC
>CALGSR010000333.1 GCA_937902115.1 uncultured Bacillus sp.
AAAAACTTAAATTTACCCAAGTAGATATTTTACTTATGCTGGTCGGTTTTCATATCCCCATAAAGTTGACTTTTCATTTTAAAATAATCAAATAAATGGGTTGTAATGACTTTCAAGACGGCATAGCCTGGCACGGCTAAAAAAATCCCGACGACGCCAAATAAATTTCGGGCGATGACAATAATAAAAATAATCGTAATGGGATGAATGTGGAGATTTCTTACCATAATTTACGGGGAGATAAATTTTTATTTCAATTGGTACGAGTAAATAATAGAGAATCGCGGACAAAATGATGGGCTGCTGTTTCGGCAGTCCATTTTTTCTTTACTACACTGTTGTAGGACTCCTTATGGGGGTTATTGGCTTTTTACTTACACCATATGTTGTTCGTTACAAAGAGGCATTGTGAATAATTACACTTAAATATACGGTCGCTTAACCGCAGCAGTCAAGCGCTCGTTTTCATTTTTGGAACATATTGTTTAGGAGCTTCACTGAAGGTAATTGGATATTTATGTTAAAATGGTGAGGGTACCTACTTTAGAAATTGCTTTTTAATTTTGATAAGGAAAAGGAAGTTAATCCTTGGCCTTTTATCATGCGGATCATATGATCCTTGACGGGATTATATATGTTTTTACAGGTGAAACTCACTATCTCATTATCTAATGTTTGAAAAATTTAAATTTATGAATCGAAACGATAGGTTGATAGAGTCTAATGATAGAAGGGGGGATTTTCCATAATAATGAATCAAGTTTCGCTTATTGAACAAGCAAAAAATGGAGATGAGGAAGCCTTTTATCATCTTATTAATCAAAAGAAGTCGGAGCTTTACCGTATGGCCTATGTGTATGTGCAAAATGAAAATGATGCTGTTGAAATTTATCAGCAAACGATTATTCGTGCATTTGAAGGGCTGCCAAGGCTAAATGATGCAAAATATTTTTCCACATGGATTATACGTATTTTAATTAATTGCAGTAAAACATACATAGCAAAACAAAGAAATATCGAACTTGTTGAACCGGCAGAGATTGAAAATTTAAAAACTATTTCCCATGCCAATATAGAAGAACATTTGGATTTGTGGGAAGCACTCTATCAACTTGATGAAAAAAATAAAACCGTCCTATTATTACGATTTTATCAGGATTACTCCGTCAGGCAGATTGCTGCCATTCTACAATTACCTGAAGGTACAGTGAAAACGCATATTCGGCGAGGCTTGCATACTTTACGGCAACAGTTAAAGGGGGCGTATATCGATGAATGGGTTCAATCCGTTGAAAGAGATGATTGACACAATTCCAGTTCCAGAGAAGCGATTATCTGAAGTATTACGTATTGAAGGCATGACAAAGATTTTTAAACAGAAGGAACATAATGTCACAGCTTTAAAAAATATCCATTGTACCATTTATGAAGGAGAAATGGTCGCCATTATGGGAACGAGCGGCTCTGGAAAAAGTACATTACTTAATATGATTAGTGCCATTGATGAACCTACAGAAGGTGCTCTTTTTTTATTTGGCAAAGAAGCAACTAACGTGTATAAGGAACCAAATGCTTCAAATTTCAGGCGGGAAAATATCGGATTTATATTTCAATCCTTCCATTTACTAAAGGATTTGTCAGTTGAAGACAACATTGCTTTACCACTCATTTTAAATGATATGCCAAGCAAGGAAATTAAAATACGCGTACAAAAAGTAATGGAGAAATTACAAATCTCAGCTTGGCGCAAGCACCGCCCGCATGAATTATCCGGCGGACAAAAACAACGTGTTGCCATTGCTCGTGCGATTATTACAAATCCTCCAATTTTACTGGCGGACGAGCCAACAGGCGCACTAGATGTCAATACAACCGACGATATTTTGCAACTTCTTGTCCAGCTGCAAAAGGATATGAAACAAACCATTTTACTTGTCACACATGACCCATATGTCGCAACTTTCGCCAATAGGGTGCTCTTTTTTCATGATGGTACGATTGTTGATTCTTATCAAAATATCAAAGCGCATGAAGATCTAGACAATATTTTAGCAAAGTTCAAATCGTGTACGCGAGGTGAACGCTAATGTTTACAATGCGTAGTATTGCGATGAAGTTTTTTCGTGCAGCTTGGGCACATGTTGCCACAAGCGTAGGCATTATCGCTATTTCCATTTGTTTAATCATGACGATGAGCCTTTATATTTGGAATGCCAATGCACAAATGGAAGAGGAAATTCACGCCCTGTTTGGGGACGCGGATTTAACAGTTGGTTATAATCCTGAACAAGAAAGGACACTTTCTACAGAATTTCTTGAACAACTTAAATCAATGGAAGGCATCAAGACCATTTCACCTGTTTCATTGACACATACAACAGTGGATCAGATGGAACTCGTCTATACGCTTGGTGTAGAAAATGATGAACTGGTAAAAAGCCGTTATCATTTTTCAACGGATATAAAGTCGCATGAAATTATTATATCTGAGGGATTGGCGAATGTTTTACAGAAAAAAGTCGGGGATCAAGTTCTCGTTCAAAATGATGCGTTTATCATTAAAGAAATATTACCAACCATGAAAGCCGCCGAAACAATGAGTTTCGTTCTTTTGCCAAATTCGATTGTGAAACAGTGGATGCCATTTGCCAACAATGAAACAGAGGGTTTATTCGCTTTAATAACAGCTGATAATCCTACAGCTATAGGTATGGAACTTAAACAACTGGACAACTCATTACGGGTTGATATTACAAACAATGAAGGCTTCGTCAAACAAAATTTGCAGTCCTTGAAGATTTTTATCATTGTTTTATCTGTCTTTATTTTACTCATTACGGGCATGTTATTACTCTCAACATTCCAATTGCTTTTCTATAAATTAAAGGAACAATTGATGGTTTTGCGATCTTTGGGTGCGTCTTCGAGACAAATTGGGCGTATTATAAACACTCAGCTTTCTGCTATCATCCTATTCGGTGTCATAGTTGGGATGATCTGCGGCATGCTTATCATTAAAATTTGGCTGCCACAACTGGTCACATTATTATCATTACCTATGGCGAAAAATGACTTCCCGGCAGTTCTTGTGGTTATTATTGCCATCGTTAGTTTTTGTTTTCTGCAACTTTTTACAAAATGGCAGGTTAAAAAAGCATCTCAGTTGCTTCCATTACAGATTGAAAGTGACAATGAAAACGTTCTGTTGCAATGGACTGTTTGGAAAAAGATTGTTGTTGGTGTGATGACGCTTATTTCTCTTTTATGTTTATTTGCCGGACAATTGGAGGAAAATGCAACTGGTAAAGGACCGTTGCTCATCATCATTGGCTCATTGCTTCTATGTGGTGTGGTTCTTCTTATCATTCCATTTATTTTTAAAGCATTAATAAATATCATTTTACAGCCAATACGTTCTATTTTTGGAAAAGAGGTCTATATGGCCTGCCAGCAATTATTGCCGCAAATCAAACGGAATTCAACCGTCGTTCTCAGTCTCATCGTCTTGATGGTCATTTTAATCTTTGGCAGCTCTTTATTAAAAACTGTTCAATTGAACGAGCAAAGCTACATTAACGAGAGATATGAAACATCCATCATATTAAAAAATCAAATGTGGGATTCTTCTATTCCACCTTCTATTATAGAAGAAATAGAAAAATTGCCTTCCATTTCGTATGCCTATGCTAAAAGCGATATTGGTTCATTTGAGTTTGAACATAGGGGGAGCTTGATTGACAGTGATTATGCAACAATTGATGTTACTAAATTTGCCAAGCTCAATCTAATCGAACCGGTTAACGGTGATTTAACAAATGGCATCATTATTACGAAACAGTTTGCTGAGAATAATCAATTATCTTTGGGAGATTCGCTGCCAATTGAGTTATATGTATCATCATTAGAACCTTCAGCAACCGGCACACATCAAGTAGTAGCCATTATTCCGGAACCGCTTAATTTTGCCGATGTGTATATTGATTGGTCTTCAACGATTGCGAGGGAGAAACCTCCGATGATTTACGAAATCATGGTAGAAACGACAAATACAAAACAGGGAATAGCCGAATTGCAAGATATTTTACAACAGTATCCTACTTTCCTATTAAGCGATAAAGACACGATGATTGAACAGGCGAATGAAATGTTTTATCAGCGCTGGAGTCTTTTTGTAGTGGTATTTATCGTTTTAATTGCGGCGACAAGCCTAGGAGTGATTCAAACTTTGCTCCATACCATTTATGTAAAGCGAAATGACTATGCCATTCAACGACTACTTGGACTTTCACCGAATGGTTTAATGAAACTTATCTTTACACAAGTATTATCCTTTGTATTATACGGTTTAACGATAGGTACAATCCTCGGACTGCTATTAACACGTTTATTAGCATTCATTGATTCTGAAGCTGCCTTTGTGTTTGACTTTTCTACACTACTAACCGTCAGCCTTTACTTACTCATCTCGACACTTTGTGTTTTTACAGCACAAGGATACTGGATTAGCCGAAGTAAACTGGCAATTGAAATAAAAAATATATAGAGGATAATATTAGAAGTTTAAATCAAAGTCGAACTGTTTTACCCTTTGAATATGATATGTTCAAAAAGTGACTTTTGAAAAAAACTTTATACAATTTTTGCCCCTTTGGAATACTTTGTCGAAAGGGGCTTTTTTTGGAAAATATAACATAATTCCAATTCAGCAATCGGTGTAGGAGGTCGTAAAACTAAGAACATTTCCGTTATCTAAGATTACCTATTAATCAGCCATTTTACCAATTAATGTACTCACTTTTGTGTCTGACCCGTTAGAACCAAAAGTGAGTACATTTTTTATATGGAAGCCAAAGAATGATCATTTTAAGCAGTTACATGTTTCTACAAATTATCGAGATTTCGACAGAGGATTCTGCAAAGTAATGTAGAATATGTGACATAATGTTCTTTTTATAATATTGCTTCAGATATGCCGTTTAAGGGGGTTGATCTTATGTATTCACCCATTCAAATAAAGAGAAGCAGCAAGTTTGGAAATAACTATTGGGAAGCATATAGCCCAAAAGTAAAAAGAAATGTTCGTTTATTTAGCGATTTGGAATATGATTTTTGGGTACTGATTGAAACAAATCCACAAATTCGTGCCTTTTGCGAAAGACCATTGGAAATCGAGCAGTTTTACGAAGGGAAAGTAGTAAAGGTAATGTTTGATATGTGGATTGAATGGGAGAACGGAGATGAGCAGTTTATTGAAATTAAATATTCTAATCAATCTAGAAATGCTGATCGGACAACGAGAAACACAATTATTCAGCAACAATGGTGTACAAATAACCGAAAAAACTTTGTCATTAAAACAGAAAAGGATATACGAAGAAACAACATTTTACTATCCAATATGAAAACGCTCCTGCCATACATCAGCAATCGTCCTCATCCTGTTGAAACGGACTTACATAAAGTTAAACGACAACTGTCCAAGATAAAAAGATGTTCCATCGCTGAATTAGACCGTCAATTAGACATTGATCTTATTAGGATAAGAGAATCAATCTATTGGCTCCTATATCATGGTCAACTACAGGCAAATACAGATTCAAAGCCAATTGGACCAAATTTGGAGGTATGGCTAAATGACTCGAAATAGATTTTTTGAAAATGCTCATGTTGACCCCAAACTTTTAGATACTTCTTTATGGCCAAATGTTTTATTGGATCAGATTGAAGAGGAATCTAAACCTGTCTTTTTAAAAAGGAAACAAGCTGTTGAACTATATATAAAAAATGAAAAAACACTAAAAGAAATTTCAGCATTAACTGGAATTCGAAGGGATTATATCTATAAGTTTGCCAAACGTTGTCTTACAATTGACGAGAACGGAGAAATATGGGGCTTTCGTGCATTGATCCCATATAAAAGAACGAAGAGCTATAAACGAAAAAATCCACCTCAAAACGGTTCAAATAATTTAACTGGCGCATTTGAATTACTTCTCGATACCCACCCTTTCATCGAAGAGACCATCCGTGATTATCATTTAAAAAACCATAGGAAAAACACCCGCGTAAACTTTAAAGTATTTCACAAAATATTTCTTGATGCTTGCTGTTCAGCTGGTCTCACAATATCTGACTATCCCTTTAATACTGAAACAAAGGCCAAAAAAGCACTTCAACGATATACAATGAAACTTAAAAAATTACAATATGCAGATTATAATCAAATTAATAGTTTAGGCGAAGAAGTGTATAATCCTTTAGTCATTCGCCCGTATCAACGTGTGCAATTTGATGGACATCGAATCGATACAGCCGTTGCCGTGGTTTTTAAAACTCCCGAGGGGGACGAGGTTGTTGAGGTCATGTATCGGATATGGTTATTAGTCATTATTGATGTTGCTACACGAGCGATTCAAGGCCACCATCTTTGTTTAAACAAAGAGTATTCATCCAGTGATGTGCTTCGCTGCATTAGAAATGCAGTTGTTCCATGGAAGCCAAAAACATTGACCATCCCGGGACTGAAGTATTCTTTAAGTGGGAATTTCCCCTCTGGTTTGATGGAAGAAGCGCAGTGGGGATTATGGGACGAGTTTCTATATGACAATGCAAAAGCAAATTTATCGAACATTGTCCGTGATCGTCTGACACAGATCGTTGGTTGTGCAGTAAATGCTGGTCCTGTTGGTGTGCCGGAACGCAGGGGCATTATTGAAAGGTTTTTTAGAACATTGGAAGATAGCAGTTATCATCAATTACCAAGCACAACAGGCAGCCATCCTAGAGATCCATTGCGGAAAGATCCCGAGCAACAGGCTATTAAATTTAGAATTTTAGCATCACATTTGGAGGAGATTACAGACGTTCTTATCGCAAATTACAATGGAACTCCCCACGAAGGAATTAATAATCTAACGCCTTTAGAAGCTTTACAGCAACGTGTCTCAAGGGGAATGCTCATTCGAACGATTCCCAAGGAACAAAGAAATGAGGTGGCATTTTTTTCGATGAAAGTAGAACGGTTGATAAAAGGAAACAAACAACAGGGAAAACGACCACATATTAACTATGAAGGCGTAACCTATCACAATGAAATCTTATCTCGTTCCCATGATTTAATCGGAGAAAAATTATCTTTATTGGTCAATACCGAAGATTTAAGATCCGTTCAGGCTTATTTACCAGACGGTAGTGAATTCAGAACACTTTCTGCATCGGGAAAATGGGGCATTTCACCACACGATTTAAAAACGAGAAAATTAATCAATAAACTGCGCAACCGAAAACTTATTCATGTTTTAAGTGAAGATGATCCTATCGAAATTTTACAACGTCATTTAGAAGCAGAATCAAAGAAAAAAAAGAGTGCTAGAAATACTCTATCAACATTAAATCGATACTCCGAAGAGCATCCAACCGAGGAAAAGACAGTACAGCAATCTTCTGAACCAAGAAGTGCGGAAAGCGAAGTAGAACGTTTTATAAAGAAACGGGAATATAAGAAAGAAAAGCCTTCTTCAAGACGCTTAACAAAAACCATTACGTATTAAGGGAGATGAGGAATAGTGTTAAAACCAGAAAACAAGGTATCTTTTCCAGAACAAACGGAAAGGCCTTACGTACCTGAAGGCAGCCATCCGGTTGAGAATGGGAGATACCTTATTGCCACAAATGAAATAGAACGATTATTTGATTCTATATGTCAATGGGTCGATAATCGCTCTCCCGGTGCTATCGTTTATGGAAGACCCCGGTTGGGGAAAAGTAAAGCCATTGATTACATCATGAAAATTTTACCCGATGAATATAAAAAGAAACTTCCTGTTTATAAGATGATCTGTCGCCATTATAGAATTCCGAATGAAGGGGTTTTCTTTGAAGATTTATTAAAGGACATCGGCCACAACCTCGCTTTTAGTGGAAAAACAAATATTAAACGTGATCGATTAACTAGGTTCTTGATTGAGCAAGGAGAAAGGTCACAACAACATCGAATCGTTTTGTTTTTGGACGAGGCTCATCGGTTACACGAGTTACATTATGGATGGTTGATGGATGTATATAATGAATTGGACCGATTTGGTATCCATCTTACCGTCAT
>CALGSR010000334.1 GCA_937902115.1 uncultured Bacillus sp.
GTTTTTGTCAAGAATATATACTGCATTTTGACTTTGTCTTTGCCAGTTTGTTGTTGCCATTAATAAAGCCTCCCTCTACTAAAATGATAAAAATAAAAAGCCCATCATCTCATAAGAGACGACAGGCTTTACCTACGTGGTACCACTCTTTTTGATTTGTAAAACAAGAAACAAATCCACTCAAAAACCGATTACGGAGTCACCCGTTAAGACCTGCATTTCAGCCTTACCACTCATGGGCGAGTTGGGGATTTTATTGACTGTCTTTCAGCAGGCGACAGCTCTCTAAACAATAAAATTGTCCTTAATACTCCCAGTCTTTGCGTTTACATTTTTAACTTTTATACATTTTATTACATTTTATCCTATCTGTAAACCTAATTTTTCCACTGATTCGAACAAAGCTTACTATAAAGAGAAAGAAACACGATTTATTTTTCCCCCACAGTAATACTTCCATCATTGGAAGCCAAATGTATCATGTATTCTCCGTTTCCGAACACGGTACTGCTATTGGAGTTGCCAAAAATATTAACTTTTCCATTTTCAACACTTGTATTGATCGTGGCATTTGTTGGTTTTTCCTTTGTTTGAATATGGATATCCCCGTTAGCTGTTTTAAATGTAATTGGGGATTCTAACTGATTGGTTACAAGTGAGATACCTCCATCATATGCCGTGGCAGACATTTGACCTTCGATCTTCTCTAAATTTATTTTCCCGTTATCTGATTTCATATGGGCGTTAGCGGCTGTTACATGATTTAGATTAGTCGTTCCATCATTTACTTCTGTTTTAACAGTAGACGCTTTCGCATTTATTAATTCAATATTGCCATTATCTGATTTCACAAGGACGTCAGTGGCTGTTATATTATTAAGTTTTGTTGTTCCATCATTCGATTGTGCTTTAAAAGTAGTTCCTTTCACATTTCTTACATCAATATTGCCATTATCTGTTTTTATGTTCATATCTTTTGCTTGTATATCACTGACAATGATTCTGCCATCGTCCCCTTTTACCTGTAAAGATTCATATACACTTTCAGGTACATAAACTTGTAAAGATAATGAGGATGGAAAGAAACTAGCAAAATTGCGTTGTTCATATTTTACATCGATAGAAAGGATCGATTTTTCAACATTAGCCGCTACGTCATAGACTGAACCTTTTGCCAGTTTACCAGTAATGTCTATTTTAGCTGTTGCATCCGTTGTGGGGAAAATTTCAACCTCCGTGTTATTCGTTACGATCGCTATTCGGCTGAACGTTTCATTGATAACCTTTTCCTCCGAGATGGACTTTTGCTGAAGCATGGGCTTAAATGTAAAAATACTTCCCGCAATACCAACAAGTATGAGCACGATAGCTACGATCAAGAGTTTTTTTATTTTACCCATTTTTCAATCCCCCTTTTACTAGTTTTATATTGAATCCTAAATAGCGGACAAAGCCTTGCATTAATTTTCGAGATGCGAAATACATGCCAATGACGATAAAGAATCCAACCCCACAGGCGGCAATTGATATAAACAGATTAAAAAGTACGAATGTTTCTGGATAGATAACGAAATTTACGAGAATCATCAGAGGAGAAGCAATCAATCCAATTCCTGAAATCCAACCTGCGAGAATAATAGCAACAAGTGCAATAAATGGTCCCAGCACAATGACAAGGTTGAAAAATCCTAATCCAATTGTAGCCCATACTGCTCGTAATACATTTCCTATCGTTATTGTTCCTTCCACTTTTTCAAGATGATAGGCGGCAGCCATATCTTTAGCAATCTGATGTGGGGAGCCAAGTTGTGCCGCAATTTGTTCTTCTGTTTTTCCTTCTTGCATGCCGATGGTAAAATGCTCCTCAAAATCTTGTAGAATATCTAGGCGTTCGTTTACGGGGAGCTTTTTTAATGAAGATTCTAAGTTTGATAAAAATTGTTTTTTATTCATGATTCACACCTTCTTTTATTATTTGATTGACCCCAGCTGAGAATTCCTTCCATTCCTGGAGCAGATTGTGAAGAAATGTTCTTCCAGTATCAGTTAATTTGTAGTATTTACGCGGCGGTCCCTCTGACGATTCTTTTAAATATGTGGTAAAGTAACCTTCTTTCGCTAACCGTCTTAATAAGGGATAGACAGAACCCTCAGATATATCAATCTGTTCTGAGATTTTTTGCACGAGTTCATATCCGTATCGATCCTGCTTATCTAATAAAGCGAGTACGCAAAGTTCTAATACCCCTTTTTTAAATTGTACATTCATTAACTGTCACCACCTTCTTTACCCAATTCTCCGCTACTATTTATTATTCACTACTTATTATATTTTAGTATCATTCTATAAAAAGGATATCACACAGTATTGTTCATTACAAGGTACTGAAATAATCTTATGACAATTTTTACAATCCTTTCAAAACAAAAATATTCGCACCTTTTATTAAAAGGATACGCTTTTGTTCCACAATCCTAAGAAAAAGCGATTGCTCTATTTGCAATCGCTTCTCTAATGATTCTGTTGTACGATTCGCTTTATATCAAAAAAACCGATTGTACCGCAAACAAGCACTCCCAATCCCAATATAGCTGTAAGAAGCCAATTACCCCCCCAACTGACAACTACACTATACAAACAAGCTAATCCAGTAATTGACGCAGCATATTTTGCTCGCCACTTTTCTAATTTTGACGTTTTTCCCTTGGTCATAGTCATTCACCCCTACAAGAATTACTCGAAACGCCCCCAATATTAATTATAACTATTTCTTGCCAATTAATATATCTAAATCAACAGTTATTAAAGCGGAATCCTTATTTAAAAAAGATGTTACTTGTTCCTCTGTTGTTGACCATGTTAATGGAGTCATTTGCACCAACCATTCAATTGCAGATTTATTAAGGTTTACTGTATAACTTAACCTTGAACTTTCTACAAATTGAAAATTCTCATTAAATCTCTCCACCGTCTCTGAATTAGAGTAATTTTGTTTTTCAGTTTTTTGAAAAAGATGTTCCCTTAACTCTTTTAGGTAGCCACTTTGGGGCGCAATCTTAATGACCAAACCATCCGATTTCAATAATCTATTGAATTCAGCGTAATTTGAAGGGGATAAGATATTGAGAATAACATCGAACTGTTTATCCTTAAATGGTGTTTTAGCAAGGTCAGCTACAGCCCAAATCTTATTAGAATAGTTCTTAGAGGCTACCATAATCCCTTCTTTAGAAATGTCTATTCCTACCCCTACTATATTTTTGAAAAAGTTTGAACTAACGATATCGCAAATATTAGAAAGATGTGAACCTTCGCCACACCCCGTATCAAGTATCGATATTATTTCTTTTGTTTGACCTACATGGTCATTGATAATTTTTGCAACGGCCTCGCTTAACGGTTTATAAAATTCAGCTTCGGTAATAAGTTTTCTTCGTGCTTCAAAAAGAGCCTTGCTGTACTTAGTGTTTACTGAATGAGTCGTCAAGTTTACATATCCTTGCTTGGCAAAATCAAACGTATGATGATTTGAGCAGATTAAACTTTTAAATTCCATAACCTTCATAGAAGAATTACAAATTGGACAAGTAAAGATGCTTTCATAATTACTCACATATTTTGCACTCTTTATTCTTTTATTCTCTTGTAACAAAGAAGTCACCTCATTCGTTTTAAATAAAGGAAAAAACATAAAGAAATAAACCCTCATCATATTTTACAATAATTTAACGCAGAATATTGAAATTGATGTAGGAGCTCTTCCAAAAGATTATAATGGACTTCTCGGGCTGGAAATTTAATTCCCTTTTGCAAAGGTTCTGTACTTTTTAATATCCTTCATCCATAGACCATGTTGATTGCAATAAATATACAACCTGCCACTAGATATCCTTTGAATTCGCAATTCAGGATTTTGTTCAGGATATAATTTAACCAAGAGTACCCTCTCGTAAGTAACATAGGCAACGAATGAAATGAAATGACTTTTACTCATCTCATGCTGGATCGTTAGATAGTAATCATTTTCTACTTCTTGAATTTTAATCTCATGTTCTTCATTCTCATGCTTTGCAATTAATGCGATTAATTTTCTGCCACAGCAAGAAATCTCAGCTTCGGCTGTACTGTTTAATACGTTACCACAATTGGGACAGACATAAAATCTAATTCTTTTCATATTTCCTCCGTCAACATCATTAGGATTTAAATCACCCAACAAAATTTTTTCTATATTTACTCCTAGAAGGTTAGAAAGGTCACCAAGTAAAGATACATCTGGACAACCCAATCCACGCTCCCATTTTGAAATTGCCTTGTCGCTAATTCTTATTGCATCGGCTATTTCTTTCTGGGTCAGATCCTTCTCTTTACGAAGACTCAAAATATGTTTTCCTACTTTACTACAATCCACTTCGTACACCTCCGTCTTAGAAATATTAGCAACCGCGCGAAATATTCTCAATAAACGAACCGTAGAGTTTCATTATGTAAGGGCTTTTTACCTTTTGGTATGCTTTTGAAGCTGTGAATAACATTAAGAACCGGCCTTCTCCTCCACTAAAAGTAAATGCTCATATACCCGCTCGGCCATTAACTGATACCCAGCAGAATTTAGATGGATTTTATCACTGAAATAGTCTTGTTTCTTTTGGCTGATAAATAAATCGAGGACAGGAACAAAGAAAGTCCGTTCATATTGAGCGGCACAGAAGGCAATCTCCTGATTCCACTGCTGGATAAATTCACGAATTTCCTGTTCGTTCGGGTATTCTACATAAGGGTGATACAACCCTAAAACGAGGATAGGAGCAGCATTATTTTCCTGTCTAATTTTATCAAGAATGGTGTGCAGGTTACGAGAAAAATGTTCTTTTCCTAACTGCATCTTTTTTCCATCAAGCTGTCCAAAACGATATTCTGCACTTCTTCTAAAATCATTTGTCCCAATGTAAAGAATAATATAATCTGCTTTTCCGAATTGTTTTCTAATTCTTTTGTCCTCAAGCTGCACTAACGTATTATCCGTCGTGTATCTTGGAATGGCAAAATTAGTGACCTCAACAGCAATGTTCTTCTCCACTAGAAACTTTTCTTTCACTCTTCCGATATATCCTTTTCGTTCCGGATCACCGGTCCCAAAGGTAATCGAATCCCCAATCGCGGTGAGGTGCACTTCATTTGCGCTGGCATGCGAAAAACTTCTCCAGGCATAGAGGACAATAATCAGAGTAAAAACAGCAATAATAAAGAATACTTTTTTCATAAAAAAACTCCCAAACCATACAAATTCTTTTTCTCTTCCTATATTTCCCATAATATAGAATCTCCCGGCATGCTTCAAGCATACCGGGAGTTATTCGTCTAATGTTTTTCATGTCCTGTGCCGAGCGAATGAGTCTTAAAAAAGGTTGCTTTCAATTCAATGAAAGGCTGGGCAATTTTCCGAATTAAATTGCTTGATAGGAAAGCAATTAATAAGATAGAGAAAATAAAGAATACAATAATTTGCTCGGTATCTTTAAAAATATCGACAAGCTCACTATTTCTGAAATATTTAACAAAGAAACCATGTAAAAGATAAACGTAAACCGAACTGGTTCCCCATTTGGTAAAGAAGTATTTTTTCCTAGGAACCAAAGCAAGGAAGCTGAGTGTTGCCATTAATGTTACACCATAGACTGCTAAACGGATCATGCTGCCATCAAGGCCCGCTGCATCCAGTTCAGCATATGGTTTTGAGCCAAACAGCCATTTATAGTTAAAATCTGTCAGATGATACATGACAACAAAAATAATCGCTAAAATAAAAATGGACAGATATCTGAACTTCGAGGCACAAATTTTTTCAAAGGATTCCTTCTTTATATAATAGCCGAGCAAGAAGAATGGAAAGAAAACAAAGGTTCTTGACAGGCTTAAAAGATCATTGATTTCATTAAAATACCCAACGATGACGCCTAATGCCACTGCTATAGAAAGTGCGACAATCGGCTTCCATTTTGTAAAAAGAAACAATAGTACATTCCAACAAAATAAACTAATTAAAAACCATAAAGACCATTGCGGATGTAACGGATCCAAAGCAATTTCCTGTTGTTCATTAATGAAATAGTAGTAAATCGTATAGATGCCTTGAAAAATTAAATAAGGAATAATTAACTTCTTCGCAAGTTTCCTTAAATACCCCTCTTTATGAAAACCTTTGGCAAAAAAACCTGAGATTAAAATGAATGCTGGCATATGAAACGTATATATCGTCACATATAAGCCATAAATGATTTTGTCATCATCAATGTATGATTGAATAAAATGACCAAACACGACGAAAAAAATAAGCAAAAACTTCGCGTTATCATAGTACGCATTCCTAGTTTTCATTAATATTCCCCCAATTCCGAATATAAGACTAACACATCTTATTTTTATTCGTCTAGAGGTTTTAAGAGGTTGTTAGAAATTTTGGATATTTGCATTACACTCGTCATATTCGTGTAATTAGATTGCTGATTCATGACCGTTTTTAGAAAAAATAAAACAGTTAATAAATTTTCAGATTATTTTTACTAATTACCTTCTTTCATGGTATGCTTTTGTATATCATTCACTTTGATTCAGGAGGGATTAGATGAAGCCGACAATTGAAGAAAAATATTTAGGACTGCCAACCACCGCCATTTCTGATGCATTGAAAGGATTCCAGCACATGGATTCAGGAATCAAGCCATTGAATGACAGTCACAAGATCGCCGGCAGAGCATTTACCGTTAATATTCCAGCCGGGGATAACACGGGAATTCTGCGTGCAATTCGGGAAGCGAATCCAGGGGATGTATTGGTTGTCGATGGCAAGGGCTATACAGAGCGAGCGGTTTGCGGTGACTTTGTCTTGGCTCTGGCACAGAATATGGGAATCCAGGGCATTGTTTTGGATGGAGCAATTCGCGATTTTGAGGGCATTCGTGAGTTGAATTTCCCCGTATTTTACCGCGCTGCTACAATCGCTGCAAGCCTCAAGGTCCAACCAGGTGAATTACAGGTTCCGGTCTCCGTCGGCGGCGTCAGCGTTCAGCCTAGGGATATTATTGTCGGCGATGCAAACGGAGTCATCGTTGTACCAAAAGAAAGAGAAGAAGAAATCCTTCAGGTTACATTAGAAAAAATTAAGAAAGACGAGGAACGAGAGGCAAAATTCATCGGTAGCCGCGAGCAGGCTCTTCAGTATTTAAATGGATTGTTTGGCGGTAACTAACAAAGAAGGAAGCAATCTCGTTTGAAAGCCTTATTAGTATCCGTCAGCTCAGCACTTCCATAATCGCAGGCTTTATTCAAGCTTACTCTTACCCAGTTGCATAAGAAAGGAGAACATGCAATAGAATGCAGCATTCTCCTTTTTAACAAAGCATTATCCGTGGCACATCTTTTTTGGTTATCCCTATTATCCTTGCCGTTTACTGAAGTCTCCACTCCGCATATCATATCAATTATACGCAACATGCAAAATCTCCGTCTCATACCAAGTAAACAATCCGTCTTCCAGCACCCAAGTAATATCAACTTTTGTGGGAATTTTAATTCCCTCAATGACACTGAATTCTTTTACCTTCCCAATACATTCGGCTTTTACAGCATTTTCATCACTTCCGTTGTAGCGAAATGCAGAGACCTTTAAAAAATTGCCCGAGTCATCAAAATAAAAGGTAGCTTCCCCTGTAACATCATGATATGTCATCGTTGCTTTTGCCGAATTCTCATCCAGTTCTTCCCAAGTGATATATGGAGAAAGCACTGCCGATGGATACCAGACCAGCTCCATCAAATACCGTTGCAA
>CALGSR010000335.1 GCA_937902115.1 uncultured Bacillus sp.
CATTTCTTCTACATTTTCGTAACGGTAAAATGGATCTTTTGCCGTCGCCTTTAGCACAATATTCTCAACACTTTGCGGAATTGTCGGATTCCATCTTCTTAAAGAAGGGGTTTCAGATTGTAAATGCTTCAATGCAATGGATACAGCAGATTCCCCTGAAAATGGGGGTCTTCCAGTTAAAAGTTCAAACATGACAATTCCTAAAGAATAAATATCCGATTTGTGGTTGGCTTGCCCGCCCCTTGCCTGTTCAGGCGATAAATAATGGACAGACCCCATTACGGAATTCGTTTGTGTGATGCTCGTTGCACTTAAGGCCATAGCAATGCCGAAATCAGTTATTTTCACATTTCCATGTTTATCAATTAAGATATTATCCGGTTTAATGTCACGATGAACAATATGATTTTGGTGGGCATGGGTTATAGCCGATGTTAATTGACTCATAATGGCTAATGCCTTGTCAACTGGAACCGGTGAATTCTGTTGTATGTATTGTTTTAAAGTTTTTCCGTCAACGTACTCCATAACAATATAATAAATCGACTGTCCTTCTTCCCCTACATCGTAGATACTAACAATATTTGGATGCGCAAGACTTGTCGCTGATTGGGCTTCACGATGAAAACGGCGAATAAATTCCTCATCATGAGCAAAATCAAGACGCAGAACTTTAACAGCCACATCGCGGTCAAGGATCATGTCATGGGCTAAATAAACATTAGCCATCCCACCGCCGCCTACCATCTCCAGAATTTTGTAGCGTCCGCTCAATCTCTTCCCAATCATCATTGTCCCTCACCAAAACTATCTTCCTGTTCATAATTAGCAATGATGAGGGTAATATTATCTTCGCCGCCATGGTGGTTAGCCAAATCAATTAATTGTGTTGCTTTCTCATCAATCATCTTATCCTGTGTAAGGCACTCGACCATTTCTATTTCCGACACTTTATTAGAAAGACCGTCAGAACAAAGCAGAAGAACATCATCTTCTTCAAACACCATCGATTTAATATCCATCTCAACTATTTTCTCAGTACCTAAGGCCCTTATCAGGACGTTTTTTCGTGGATGATTTTCTGCATCTTCTTTTGTAATTTCTCCCGAACGCACTAATTCATTTACCAGTGAGTGATCCTCTGTTATTTGCGAGAAGCCCGCTTCATTCAGAATGTAACAGCGGCTGTCCCCGATATGGGCAACTGTCAAAAATAGTTTTGTAATAACGACAGCAACAACTGTCGTTCCCATTCCATCACATTCTGAATATGATTTTGCATGTTCATATAGAGTCGTATTCACCTGATCGATATTTTTTCTAAGCCAGTTCTCTGCCTGATCTGCAGTCTCTATTTCCGAGGCTGCCTCCCATCGTTTCTTTAATTCTGTTATCGTCATTTCACTGGCTACATCTCCTGCCCGATGACCGCCCATTCCATCGGCAACAACGGCCAAAATCTGCCCCGTTTGATTGTGAAAAATTCCCCCGTTATCCTCATTGTGATGACGGACCTTTCCTTTGTCGGTCATAAAAATCATCTTCATACCTTCACCTCGTTTCTTCTTTACGTTCCTTTGCACGAAGCTGTCCACACGCAGCATCTATATCAGAGCCTTGTTCCCGGCGAATTGTGACATTTACCCCTTCATCCTTTAATGCCTTTTCAAACTTAAAAATCTGTTCCCGAGGTGTCCGGACATAATCTCGTTCAGGTACATAGTTTACCGGAATTAAATTAACATGGCATTTAATCCCCTTAATTAACTTTGCCAGTTCAAGCGCATGCTCAACTTGATCATTGACACCACCGAATAATCCATATTCAAAACTTACGCGGCGCCCAGTTTTATTGATATAGTAGCGAACAGCTTCTAATAATTCAGGCAGCTTATAAGCACGATTAATTGGCATTAGACGGCTTCTTAATTCAGTATTCGGTGCATGAAGTGAAATAGCAAAATTGATTTGCATATTTTCGTCAGCAAACTGATAGATTTTCGGAACAATGCCGCTTGTTGAAACCGTAATGTGCCGAGCACCAATATTCAACCCTTTTTCATGGTTCATAATCTTTAAAAAAGATAGCATGTTATCGTAATTTTCAAACGGTTCGCCAATTCCCATAATAACAATGGAACTTACCCGTTCTTCCGTCTCATCAAGAACCTGCTGGACCTTCACAACCTGGGCAACGATTTCACCAGCTTCCAAGTTTCGCTTAAGCCCCCCAAGGGTTGAGGCACAAAATGTACAGCCAATCCGGCAGCCTACCTGTGTCGTGACGCAAACAGAATTGCCATATTCATGACGCATTAATACCGTTTCGATCGAATAACCATCATGGAGCTCAAATAAGAATTTAATCGTTCCATCAGCAGATTCCTGATTAATTAATGTCTTTAACGTAGTCAGAGTAAAATGTTCTTCCAGTAGATCACGCAAATTCTTTGCTAGATTACTCATTTCCTCAAAGGCAGACACTCTCTTTTTATATAACCAGTCGAAGATTTGCTCTGCTCGAAAAGCCTTTTCCTGATGTTCCTGTAACCATTTCCTTAATTCTTGCAGCTGCAAAGAATAAATAGATGGTTTTTCATTGATCGTTTTTTCTATTTCTGTTGTTATGGATGTTTCCATTAACTCACCTTCTTCCGCAAACAAGCGATATAAAAACCATCTGAATTTAAATATTGCGGCAGAATTTGCACTTCGCCGCCTTCAATGAAGTCGCGGATTTTTTCCGGCATTCGATGCTTGACAGTCAAATCATACTCAAATTCAGGATGCTTTTCTAAAAATGCTTTTATGACATTCTGATTTTCTTCCTGATCTATTGTACAAGTACTATAAACTAAAATACCACCCTTTTTTAACAGCGGCGTTACAGATTCTAAGAGTGTTAATTGAATCTCCTGAAGCTGAAGCAAATCGGTTTCATTTTTCGTGTATTTCAGATCAGGTTTTCTTCTCATCACACCCAGTCCGGAACAAGGTGCATCTAATAGAATTCGATCAAATGACTCTTTTGCAAAATGTTCTTGCACCTTCCGACTGTCAAACGCTTCACTTTGTATATTCTTAAGCCCTAAACGTTGGGCATTATCGCGAATCAATTTGACCTTATGTTCGTGGAGATCAAGTGAGATGACAGAACCTGTGCCATTCAGCTTTTCTGCAATATGGGTTGACTTCCCGCCAGGGGCTGCGCATGCATCCAAAATACGTTCTGTTTCAGCTGCCCCTAGTGCATGAGCAACTGTCATAGAACTTTCATCTTGTATCGTAACGAGCCCCATTTTGAATGCAGCAGAATTAGCAAGATTCCCTTTTAAACAGATGATCGCCTCTGGAACGGACTCACTTGCTTTTACCGCAAAACCTTCTTCTTCTAAAAGCTTAAGACATTCCTCACGGCTGATTCTTGTTCCATTCACACGGCCGGTCATCACCGGAGGCGTTAGATTTAACTCGCACATTTCTTTCGTTGCATCATACCCAAATTGAGCAACCCAACGATTGACAAGCCAAAGCGGATGGCTTGTCATAACTGCCAGCCGCTCGTTTATGTTTGCAATCTCATCAAATGATGGCAGTCCTTCTCTTTGGATACTGCGTAGAACACCGTTTACCAGTCCGGAAATTCCTTTATGACCGCGTCTTTTGGCAATCTCCACCGCTTCAAATATAGCAGCACGATCCGGAATTTTGTCCAAATAAACCATTTGATAGATCGTTAGTCTTAATAGTTGCCGAACCCAGCCTTCCAATTTTTTCTTTTCAGCGATAAATGGAGCGAGAAAATAGTCAAGTGTTATTTTCCGCTGTATTGTACCGTATGTTAATTCAGTTAACAAAGGAATATCCTTTTGCTCAAGTTCATTTTTCTTTATCGCGTTGTTTAGCATTAAATTACTATAGGATTGATTTTTTTCAATTCCTTCAAGAATATCCAGTGCTGTCTCACGCACATTTTTCTTATTTCTCTTCATATTTAATCCCCTAGAATCATTCCGATTGTCATATGTGAACCAGAACCTCTTAAATATTGTTCAGCCGTCATTTTCTTTTTACCAGAAGGCTGTAATTCTATTATCTTAATCGCTGTTTCATTTCCGGTTGCCACGGTAAAGCCATCAGGTTCTATGTCGATAATCGTTCCTGGTTTACTACTTGTACCAGCATCTGTTTTTAACGCGTGCCAAATCTTCATGACTTGGCCGTTACAGGTTGTATAGGCGACCGGCCATGGGTTTAAACCGCGAACTTGATTATAAATTTCTTCTCCAGCCCGTGCCCACTCAATCTTTTCCTGCTCACGTTTGATATTCGGCGCATAGGTTGCGGCTTCTTCTATTTGCGAAGTCGGTGAAAGATTGCCTTCTAGGAGCTGCGGAATCGTTTCAGATAATAACTTTGCCCCGGCAGCACTTAGCTTATCATGCATTGTACCAACATTATCATTTTCTAAAATAGGTACTTCAATCTGCGTCAAAATATCTCCGGCATCAAGCTTTTCGGCCATATACATAATGGTCACACCGGTTTTTTCATTTCCCTGGATGATTGAATAATGGATTGGAGCCCCGCCACGCAAGCTTGGAAGGAGTGAGGCATGTACATTGATACAGCCAAAACGAGGTGCCTCAAGCAATGCTTTCGGTAAAATTTGTCCAAATGCAGCTGTAACCACTAAATCAGGATTCAATGCTAAAATAGGAGCCAATTCTTCCTCCCGACTGATTTTCTCCGGCTGGTAAACAGGAATTCCTTGTTTTTCCGCTTCTATCTTGACAGGAGGCGGAGTTAATATCCTTTTTCGTCCTACAGGACGGTCAGGCTGTGTGACAACCGCAATTACCTCGTAGCCATCTTGGATGATCTGTCGCAAGATAGGGACAGAGAAATCAGGTGTTCCCATAAAAATAATCTTGATCATTGATTCTCTACCTCCTCTAATTCCTTTTCATCCATATATTTTGACACCTTCGAAGTAAATAATACTCCATGTAAATGGTCAATTTCATGCTGAATCGCGCGTGCCAGATAGTCTTCCGCCTCGATTGTAAAGATTTTACCTTTTCTATCCTGTGCTTTTACTTTGACATAATAAGGGCGGGTTACCTCTCCATATAATCCCGGAAAGCTTAAGCAGCCTTCCACCCCTGTCTGTTCACCCGAAGTTTCTAAAATTTCCGGATTGATTAGTTCAATCGTTCCGCTGTCATCCCCTATATCCACTACAGCAATCTGCTCGTCCACTCCAATCTGTGGAGCTGCAAGACCAACGCCATCAAATTCAATCATCGTATCATACATATCATTTAAAAGTTTTTTTAATTTATTATTGAAAACCGTCACCGGTTTACATGGCTGTTCAAGTATCTCTGCAGGATACTTCACTATTTTTTTTACTGCCAACGTCGTTCCCCCTATTGTTTCTTTTTTTCTCTGTAAAACTGATTCACATACTTAGTTAAGAGCACTTCCTCATGATTGTTTTCGGTAATCATATTACATTAGTATAAACGGATTTGTGTCAATGGATACTTGGAGCGCGTTCTTATCAGAATCCTTCCCATAATGCTCAAGTATTTCCTGTAACGTTTCTGTCAATTTTGGTTCTCTTTT
>CALGSR010000336.1 GCA_937902115.1 uncultured Bacillus sp.
AAGAAAATCGGATATTCTTTTATTATTCTATCGAAAAAAAAAGCAGGCACCGTTTAGTGCCTGTTTCCATAAATGATATGTTAATCTTATTCCTTGGGATAGAGGATAAGAGATTAAGCTTTTCCCAGTTTTTTATTTTTTTCTAATTCATCAGCAACAATTTTTAAGCCTACTTCTTCAAGTGCTTTTCTGGTTGGCCATCCAGTTTCCGGATTCCACCCCTCAAACTTGTAGTATTTCGTTTTCCATTCTTCAAATTTAACTCGATCAACTTTTCTTCCAAAAAGATTGATGTATTCCCATTTTCCATTAACCTTCCCTGGCATATAATACCCTTTGAAAAACCCACCACTTTCATAAGGAACTTCATAGATATACTCAGCATAACGAACCATATCTCGATGACGCCCTTGTAATGTCCAGATTGCATTATCTAGATACCAGATTTTTCTGCCGATCTCTATTCCATCAACATATGTTAAATTTCCACCTGTGATAGCATTTAGGAATTTCGGTTCTCCCTCTTCTCCAGAAAGCCCACGGTTATCAGGTCTATTACCATTATATAAATTTGGCCAGCGCCAATCACAGAATAAAGCTGATTGTAACCAAAACCTTGAATACCATCGTTGCCAGGCGACTAGCTTAACAAAATTTTCAGAGTACATATTTTCGGTACTATAATCTAGCATGTCTGGGTTATTCTCGAACGGTGCCAATTTTTCCGAAGCAAGTTTTGCATATTCCTCAGCAGAAAGATAAGGCTTTTTACCTGCATCTATATCCGCGTTAGCGACCCAATAAATATTGTTAAAGGCATGCTCATTCATATCACGTTCGGCTAAAATAGAACCGTAACCCCACTCTACCTCTGTTCGAGGGTCATAACCATGTTCAGGATAACCCCAGTAAGGGAACAGTAAATCTCCAGTTCTATGATCCTCCTCTAATCTCCCCCACCGCTCTGCTGCTCTAACAAATCCTTCTGCCATATCGTCACCTATACCTTCTCGATAGGCTATCATATTTAAAAGCTTTTCACTAAATTCCTCTGTCCCCATTTGTTCAAAGTTCAAAGGACAGTCTATTTCTTTACCAGGGCCCAAGACCCCCTTCTTATATAACTTTTCAAGGTATGGTAACCCTTCATAAAGTTCATAAGCATTGATTCCAAGCTTCTGAATTAAATCCATGGAAATCCAATTGACCTTGGTTTTCTTACCAAATTTATTTACATTTTGCCTAGTATACCAAAGTGCCTCAATGCATGACGACTCGTTTCCATAACCATCTGCAAACCTTTCCCGACAACCTGCAATACATCCTAAGCAAGATTGCGGTCTACTTTCAACGTCAGGGTTACTACTAGTCGGGGCATGACCAAATGTCATGTGTCCATTCCATCCCTCAGTAGGATTTTCAATATTAAAAGCATAATTCTCTTTAGCGTGGATCCGTGCTTCAATTAGTGCATTTGGATCGGATGCTTCAACACTTCCAGTACCTATAATACTAATTGCTTTCAGATTTTTAGCACCCCATACACCTCCAAATCCACCCTGCCCTGCACCATTCCCAGCATCATGTATTAAACATGCAACCCTACTTAAATTCTCACCTGCGGGACCCATTGTTAGTACGGCTGGTTTCTGAGTAGTTAAACCCTCATCCCTTCCAGAATTAAGGCCTTTCCAACCATCTTTTGAAAAGGAACTGTTTACATAATCCCATATCTCTTCTTGTGTTTTATATGTATCAAGTCCCCATAGATTTTGGGCATCCCTTATATTAACAGTGTTGTTTCTTACATCAATCCATACAGGTTTATCTGCTTTTCCTTCAATAACGATACCATCCCAGCCAGCATACTTCATCATCCCGGAAAATCTTCCTCCAAAATTACTTCTAGTGTACCAACCAATTGGATACGACTGTAACCCAATACCAGTAACCTCACATCTCCCAGCTGCCGATGGAGTGATGGTACCGGATATTGGTGAACCTATAATCGAAACGACATTTCCAGGATCAAAACCATCGATGGATTTGTCCTTACACAAGTCCCAGAATATGGCTGATGCAATTCCATGACCACCAACATATTCTTCATATTTTTTTGTATCTATCGTACTAATTTTTCGTTCAGTCAAATTTACTCTTAAAATTTTTCCCTGATAACCTTTCATTCTTTCCCCAACCTTTCATTGTTGTTCAATTCTTAATTAACCGGCCAACCCAATTGTCCCCAAGCATCCTGCTGGCGTAAATTAACTTTATATCCTCCATCACCTGCTTGGGTTGGAATCTCATTAGTGAATTTGATCGCTGACGTTGGACATACCTTAACACACGCTTGTTGCCCATTTGATCCTCCTTTTTCATTCCAGAAAGGAGTGTCTAAACAAAGGTCACATTTGTGTGCATGTTTATCTTCATGATTCCATGACACATTGGAAGTTCCATATGGACAAGCTTCCATACAACGTTGACACCCTATACATTTACCTTCAGATACGAGTCGTACGTTTCCATTTTTCCCATCAGCATGTAGTGCATTTGTTGGACATGCCGCCACACATGCTGCATATGTACATTGTCTACATTGATCTATGCTCAAATCATATGGAAATGCTTTAAAGGAATTCTGTTGTATTTGAATTCTAGATAACGAAAGACTGTGTTTCCCATAATGAGCTAATGAACATATCATCATACAAGTAGAGCAACCTTGACATTTCTTCGTATCAACTAATAGGTAGCCTTCAGAAGCAGGTATTGCATAAACTTCATTTTCTAACCATTTACCACCTGGAAACAAAGAACCCAAGCCTAATCCAATTAAGGAGGCACTACCTACTTTTAAAAAATCCCTTCTTGAGGTTTTTCTTGGCTCGTTTGCCATATTATTAATCTCCCTTCTATCACTCCATCATTGCATCCTAGCGAATCTATTCAAATCAATATAACTAGTTAACTTATAAGTTGTCGTTTTCCTATGTTTTATAAGCATCTCTGTTATATTGTCACAGCCAATCACTGAACTTCTCTGATCTTTTCCTGTTTCTCATTCTGTTTTATTTCTTCATACCATTTTTCATGATGAGTCTTTACATATTTTTCGGTAACTTTACCAGTAATCATCGAACGAAGCAGCGGCCAGGATGGCGGTATAATAGCAGCGGCAAAAACATGTGCCACTAACATGAAAGCCATAAAAATGGCGAAAACTCCATGTAAAAAGGTCATGACACCCATTAATGCTTCTGGGAGCGACCAAATATGTGCTAATGTTTTAACTATTCCAGTAAGGAGGATACCGCTGAGTCCAATCATCCACATTGGAAAAACGACCCTTTCAGCATATAAAAATTTCTCTTCTTTAGGGGCCTCCCCTTTTTTAAACAGCATATGTATATAATGTCCAATCATCCCTTTAAGATCGCCTTTCTTAGGCATCATATGCTTGAATTCTCCGGTGAAATAACCCTTTGTGATATAATAGCTTGCTCCAAAAAAGAAGAATAGGATTCCAACAAAATGCATATTCATCGCAAAACCAATCTGTTCAGCACCCTGTATAGTTCTTGGTATGAATAGCGTGCCTAAGATAAAACCTGTGATAATTAATAAGACAATTCCCAAAGCATTGGACCAATGCTGGATAAACATAAATTCATCATGTCGTTCAACTTTTCCATCAATGATTCTGTCTGAAACTTTTGAGTAGTTCAATGTACCGAGTAAAATCCCCAATAAGGCCGCTAGTGGTAAGGCTACTACTGCAGTATCGAACAATAGGTTATAAGTATTCATCCCTGCTCTGCCTGCACGTAAAACATATAATTGGCTGGCATCATAAGCCCAGTACGTAAAAGCAGCCAAAAGGGCCAATAACGCTATAACAATCGGTAACCTCGTTCTCATTTTCATCACACCTTTCTAAATAATTAATTCCAATTGGTTTGTAAAAAAAAAATTGATATTCCCTTATCTCAATGTCATGAATCACTTTCAGCATTTCTCCTTTCCCTGCTGTAATTATATTTGTGTCTAAATTCAGCAAACAGAGGCAAAAAATAAAGACCAATGGCTTAATGTAAAAGGACATCTTTAATTCCCATTACATGCCATTGGTCTTTATTAGAGCAACAATTAAGTGTCTCCTCAAACTACCAATAATTGAATTTATTTTATATCTATTAACAATTGATCAAAAATCAAAACGTGTATCCAAACATCCATCGTTGATTCGAAGGTATAGGTTTGATAGATGCAATTTGCTCTCAGCTTCTCCTCAAAATAATGCTGATTATCTTTGGCAAATTGTTTGAAAATTTTCATGCGGGATGCATTGATTATTTTCTTTCCATCCGGTGTTCGGGCAACAAACTTCTCGGGCTCTGTTAAAAAACCCTTTCCGCGGCATATTACAGCCTGCTCCCAGATCGTAATTTTCGTACTGTCGCTGCTTTTCCCAATTAACTCTTTGAAATATTTTTCTAAATGAATTTTAAACTCATGCTGTAGTTGTCTTTTTTGCTTTACTGTCAATATCCCATTATAAAGAATTGTGTCACTCGGAGTGTGCTGATAATTCATTCTCCCATAAGAATTCATTGTTTTTATCACTCCCCCCGCTGCTACAGCAAAGTAAAAACACATTACACCATCAGGTTAGTTCGAATACACCAATTTCAAAATATTCGAGACTAACATATACTTTCCTGTGCTGTGCAATAAAGATATTTATCAGAGTGGGAAACCGCTTTCAATTGATAAATATGAAAACAATCCCCCCATCCTTCATTACCTGAATTTTTTTATTTCCCAATAATTTTTTTGCAATATTAAACACTTTATAACCATCGCGTAACATTCATCACTGAATTTGAATTTATTGTGCACATAATGTTCACTGTTTTTTCACTCTTCTTGTATACACATTTATCCTAATACGGAATTTCTTTTAACACAGCAACTTAAATCACTAAAAATGAAATATTGCATAATGCATATTAATAGAATATGGTTAATTTATACATAAAATTTATAGGATTATTTCTGCTAACCTGTGACTTAACGGCCGGATCTGCGAAAGCAGCGGTAAAATGATTCCATTACGATTCTTCTTAAATCCAGCCATTAATAGTATACTTATGTTTAAAGACACACAAGAGAGGGATTCCATCATGAAGGACAAATCATCAGCTTTAAAAGTAAAATCAAAGATTTGGATTGAACTCGAAGGGGAAGTGGTGTTTGGCCTTGGACGAATCGCGATTTTTGAAGCAATCGAAAAAACAGGTTCTATGAAACAGGCGGCAGCACTACTTGGAATGTCATACCGTGCCGCATGGGGAAAGGTTACCGCAACAGAAGAACGTTTGAAACTGCAGCTCGTTGAAAGAAATCAAGGGAACCGGCGCAGCGGGACAGTCCTTACACCAGCCGGAAAAGAACTGCTCAGGCGCTTTTCGCTTTTTCAAGAGGAAGCAGAAAAGAATATTGACGAACTTTTTGAGAACCACATTAGTGATCTGTTACAGCACCTCAAACATGAAAAAAAATAAAAAAAGTGAGATCCTTGCTGTTGCAGGTTTCTCACTTTTCATTTTTATGTCTTTTTAGGCATATGTCTGTTAACACGCGAATCATATATCTTTTTAGACATATATGCGATGCTAGTGATATCATTTTAAAATTTAATTTAAAACTCCTCCGAGCTGCCGTTCGTCTACGACATCATTAATCACTCTGCCCTTAGCTGAATAGCTTATCGCCATTTTCCCTCTTAAATAACCCACAACTTCTATGTTTAAAAACTTCGCAAGCTGAATGGCCTGTTTTGTTGCAGCTGTTCTAGAGCCAATTACCGGGAAACCAAATTTCGCTGCCTTTGACAGCATTTCGTACGAAACCCTTCCTGTTGTCAGCAGTAATAGTCCTTCAGGATTTAAGCCTTCCCTGACAGCATAGCCAATAACTTTATCAACTGCATTATGGCGGCCAATATCCTCTCTGACGATTAATTCACCTGTTTCAGTTACAATGCAGGCACCATGCATGCCGCCAGTCTCAATATAAAGCGGTGAATTCTTTGCAAACTCGCTTCGTTTCTTTAATAAATAACTCAACATATACGTTTTTTTGCTCTTCACTTTATTAAATGATTTCACATCTGTCATCGAAAAGAAGGTAACCCCCTTTCCACAGCCGGCTGTATAATGTTTTCTCTTAGAAAGAATTTTTTGCGTGTCCAATTCACTTTGCAATGTCACGCGAATTTCACCTGCATCCTCATCTACTGTAAGTGTTTGGATATCTTCCATTTTTTCAATTAAGCCTTCGCCAAATAAGTAACCGTAGGCCCAATCTTCTAAATCCTGATTGGTCAATTGAAAAACTGCTACTTCAGCACCGTTTACAATGAGCATAATGGGATATTCTTCAGGACAGCCTTTTTTATTCATTGTAAATCCCTCTCCCTAAATATATATTTACCTTTATTTTATTGTAAGCATTTTCCTAATTCAAAAGTTCCTTCGCTCATTTAATAGATTATGTCCTTTTTGTGTACATCTATATCCTAATACGCATAATATATTATTACAGCGACAAAAATCACACTTTTAAGGCAATAGAATCAATTTCATAATTCCCTTTTTAAAAGAAACACAGACCTACAGAATTTTG
>CALGSR010000337.1 GCA_937902115.1 uncultured Bacillus sp.
GATTACGGTGATGATGTTTATCATTATCTCATGTACCAGCTGGGGTCTGCCGATGTGGAGGATTTGGTTCAAGAGGTCTTTATTAAGGCGTTCATGGGATACCATGCCTATGAGCAGAGAGCGAATCCTAAAACGTGGCTTTTCAGTATTGCACGGAATGTTTGGCTTGATGAGATGAGGAAGCAAAAACGATTAAAATTAAAGGCGTACCTTTTGTTTCAGGAGAAAAAAGATAGCCAAACCTGCCCAGCTCCGGAAAAAAACTTGGAATTAACGGAGGAATACGAGGAATTGTACAGGGCGATCCAATCATTAAAGCCTCATTTCCGTGAGGTTATTATCCTTAGAGGGATTAAGGAGTTAAGCGTTACAGAAACGGCTTATATCTTAGGTTGGAAGGAAAATAAGGTACGCACCACCTATCATCGCGCCAAAAAAGCTTTAAAGAAGATATTGGGGGAATTATCGTATGAATTTTCATTTTAATAAAATGGATAAAGGGTTGCGTTCTCTGCCGCAGCCAGGGATGAATCCAACGAAAAGGAAGGAAATCTATCAGACGTTACTCCAACTGGAACAGAGTGGAAGGCCTTTTTTTAATAAAAGAATGTGGCTGCATCGTGTCCAAACTGCGGCAGTCAGTGTAAGTGCATTGCTGCTGGTCTCCTTGATTGGGCTTTCCTATATCAATTATGATGCCGGAACAGAACAGACGCCAGCCAGCCAAACGAGCCAGCCCGGAACGGAAACGCCTTGGCTTCAGGCAGCAGATATGAGCGAGGAAGTTGCTACCTATGGGATGACCTATCAAATTGAGAGTGTAGAGAGGACAAAGGAAAAAGGTCCGCTTCCTATTGATCGGATCCTTCAGCTCCGGGAGAATGGTGGTATCGTCCCAATGTCGACGTTATATGATGCTATCGTTTTTGATCAGGAGGGAAACATTCTTAATGACTATTCCTATCTCATTGTGCAACTTTCCATCGAAGAGGATTTGGGACAGGAGCATGTCATCCCGTTAAATAATTATTACTTAGTCACCAAGGATGCGCATGGGGAATACGTCGATAAATTTGAGCCCCAGCTATATGATAAAAGATCCGACGTGGAAAAGAGAGATTATTTTATGTATCCATTAAAGCCAAATGAAAAAAACACCTTCCAGCTTGGGTTTATTTTCCCCGATGAGGTGCTCAATCAATATCAGGGCCGAATAGACTTTGTGATTAATAATAGCGGGATGATGGAAGTGGATGATGAAAATGTACGGGTGATTCCACTTGAGTTTTGAGCAGAAGAGGGGGATTGCCCTTCTTCCTATGCTCAGTCACGATAATCAGTGAAACTTGATCTATGGAATCTCTCTGCGATGCTAAACGGTTCTTCTCCTCCAGCGCCAATAAATTATGATAAATATCGCGATGAGCACCATCATGCCGGCACTGGCAAAATAGAGGACTGCAGGATGCCCCTTCTGTTCTTGAATCGATTTTACTGCGCTCTCAGCCTCTATCTGCGTTTTTAGAAATTCTGTGAAAAAAATTTTTCTCTCTTCGTTATTGTCCTCCACTTTGCCGGCAACCGGGATCAGGAAATTAAAGTTCTCACTTTTTTGTAAAAACAAGACAAATTCCCCGCCCTGATTTTGAAATTTCTGTGCCCATCCGATGTCAAAACCATCAATGCCTGCGGTTATAATTTTAGGCACCTCACCTTTGTACACTGTCTTGACATGGAACTCCAAACCTTGAAAAACAAAATTGCTCAACTCTGGATCGCTGGAAAAATCGTATGTACCTCTAACAATGACATCAGTCCGCTCCACAACCTTTTCCGGTTCTAGAACGACCCAGCTTGTGGCCGAAGCGTGCGAGGCGATTGATAGTAAGATAATTGAAAAAACGATGATGCAGCAAAATTTCTTCATGGCCGGCTCCTGATTACTAAAATATTTGATAACCGCAAAAATTTAAGTAACCAGATTTCACCTCCTCAAGTCGTAAAGCTCTCCTATATAGATTAGACGAACGAAGGGAGGATAAAGTTTCAAGAAAGGGAATATTTCCGGAAAAATTTTCTTCAAATAATGGGACACCGTACCCGGTCCCTCGTCCCAGTTCAAAATGATGAGAAGCAATGCAGATACGGCTAGGAAGGAAATGATGAAATACGCGATATACCGAACTAGTTTGGGGAGTTTTTTATTATCATTCGTTGTGGCAGGCGTTGAATTTCCCTCAATCTTTTGCATGTGATCGATGACGCCGTTGAATGGTTTGTTTTCTTTGTCCATTATCAGCACCTCTTTTCCAAATCCTAGCACAATACAGCGTTGCAGATAGCATCGTTTGTGAGCGTTTTTTGAATCATTTTGGATAGTTCTTATTTATCGAAGCCATTTTTTCCGCCGGCATTTTCACTTCCTAGGAACAAAATGATAGGCCTGGCATATTTATTTACTATTAACCTGCGAACAGGAGGAAAATGATGGCGGCCTTTAACTCGGAAAAGTTGTTTGTGAGAATAATACCTCCTGCAAATTCGGCGCAGCCCATTAATAGAAGAAGATACACACTCACCCATTCAGACACAACAGCTGAAATTTTTTTGGATATTGGATATGTGTACAACGATGAGGCGATTAATCAAAAAATGCGCGATGAAGTGCTGGCAGAGTGGCGCAGAACGGGGAGCGGCTGTTTCAATTTAGCGGGAAAGGCCTATGTTGACGGCGGGGAATATAGTCAAGATGCTGCAGAACGTCGTTTGAACATCTTTAAAAAGGAAATGGGTACGGCCATCACAGCAATGGTTTATGGCGACCTGCCGTTTTTATCCCGTTATCCAATCCTGCTCGATGCCCCTATTTATATTCGCTATGAATCTAGTTTTCCCCAATTCAAGCAGACTTTTTATTATGGCACCCCGAGGAAATATTTGGCCTAAGGGAGGGGCTTAAGCAGCCTGTCAGGAACAGGAAAGAATCAGCATAAACCAACGGAATAATAGGGGTCCTTACGGGAGGAGTGGGACGGAAGAACCGTCCCCCTGTCCCACAAACTCCATTTCCCCCACAGAGTGAAGCCAAGCTTCACGAACCCCCTAAACACCTGAAATCCAAAATCCTGTTTACCGCTGATAAATCCAACCTCACACCCAAAACCTGTTTTCCCCACGCCCCCCCTTTATAAACCCAATAAAAAATGTGTATAATGAGAGAATATGGATTTTTTCGGGAGAATGGGACAGGAGAACCGTCCCCTTGTCCCTTGGGAGGGATGAGTTTGATTCCAGAGGGTTATTTGGAGCCGTTGCAGTGGTTTTCGGATTATATGAGGGAGACGTTGGTGCCGGATTCGCAAGAGGATGCGAATGTGGTGCAGAAGGGGCTGCATCTTTACCGTCAGGGAGCGGTGACGTCGGTGAAGTTGGAGCGGGGCAAGGTTCAGGCTGCAGTGCAAGATGTGGTGCCGGTGAAGGTGCTGCTTGATTTGGAGCTTGCTCCGGCGAGTGAATGCTCCTGCCCGGGAGATGGCATCTGTCGTCACGAGATGGCGGCTTTCTTTCAGTTGCTTTCCTATCAGCGCAGCGTCGCGGAATGGGTCGATGCGTGGCGCCAGCCCCTGAAGGAAAAGCAAGCGGCCAAGTCATGGGGCCTGGAACGAGCGAAGGATCTGTTGAAAACAGCCGGGCTTTTGAAGCCGGATTACACCGAGTGGGTCAATTCCTTTCGCGAAAGCTTCGATTTGATTATGCACGGCAAGGGCGATCCGAAACCGTATGTGATCACCGATTTGTTTACCACCTATTCCCGCCGCCTCAAGGCCGGGGCACCGCTGAAGCAGGAGTGGAAGAGCCTTTATTATCTCGTTGCCTCCGTTGTCTCGTTCACAAAACTCTTAGAGCTGAGCCATGAGCTCAGACATGACGAGGCGACCGTGAACAAGTACTACCGCGACCTGTTTCAGACGGCAATCAACGATATCATGATATTATCGGACACGATCGCGGTCCAGGCGCTCCCCTTCGACTTTGACGATTTCATCGAAAAGCTGAAGGACGAAACGAAAGCCCTCTTAGCAGCGGACTATCGCATTGAATATGATCGGATTCACCTTTTCTGTCTCTTATGGACACGCCTTTTTAAAAAGAAAAACTGGCGTGAGGAGCAGTTAATTGAACTTTTAAAACAAGAGAACCAGGGGTTGCCGCAGACGGTCGCAATCATTCACCTCCACTTTTTATTGAAGGACGATGACAAGGCGATGACGCTGATCCGTTCCTGTGATGAAAAAATCACCCCGTACTTTTTCTATTGGATGGACCTGCTTACGGAAAATAAGGAATGGCAGCGGATGGAGCCGTATTTGAGTGAATTTGTGACCCGCATTCGTGTCTTTTTAGGCCGTGAGGCCGATTATTATGCCTGTCGTGATTTCACGAGGATGGTCCTTCATTCCGTGCTCCCCTTTCGTGCGGAGACCGGACGGACCGACCTGTTGGAAAAGGCACTCCACGAAATGCTGCCGTACAGCTTTCGTGAATATGAGGATTTTCTTTTTGAAAAAAAAGATTTTGAAAAATGGATGGAGCTGCAGACGTATGTCGGCTTGAAAATGGATTCGCTCTCGAAAGCGCAGTTGAAGCTTTTGCAGGATGAGGCGCCGGAGTTGCTGCTGCCGCTTTATCATCAGGCGGTGCAGCTTCATATTGATGTGAAGAATCGCGAGCAATACAAGGAAGCGGTGCGTAAGCTGAAGAAGCTGCGGACGCTCTATAAAAAATTAAAGCGGACGAGCGAGTGGGAGGAATTTCTGGACCTGCTGATGCTGCGCACGAAACGGCTCCGCGCCTTCCATGAGGAATGTAAAAGGGGAAAATTGATCGATGCTTAGAACAAGATATATCAAGATACTTGTGACAGATTTGGGAGAGGATCAGTATTTTCTCAGTGCCATCGATGAGGAGGGACGCTATTTCTACCCTTCTGTGTGGCAGTCCCTCCTGTTGAACCGGCATAAGGAAAGCTTTTACGGGACGCTTGCTGAGCACAAGACCGTCGCCGGGATTGAGGGCATTGTGTTGAATGGCTGGCAGCTGGCGTCGCTTTTTGCTTCGGAACAGTTTAACCGTATGGTTGATTGGGATTGGGACGAAACGGCCGAGCTCTGTCTGTCTGCGGCGCATACTGTTCATGATGCGATTTTGGAAAAGGAATGGCTGCCGGATTTCGCCTCGTGGGAGCAGGATGAGTTCCGCTGGGTGCTGCCTGACCGGGTGGTGTCTGAGTTTCTGCCGGCGTTTTGGGAGCGG
>CALGSR010000338.1 GCA_937902115.1 uncultured Bacillus sp.
AATGGCTATGTGCCTTCAATGCTTCTATATGGCGAACCGGGAATCGGAAAAACGTCTTTAGCTCATGCGATTGCAGGTACAACAAAAATTCCTTTTATTGCGTTAAATGCTACAACTTCAGGAAAAAAAGATGTGGAAGAGGTCGTTCAGGAAGCGCGCTTGACCGCAAAATTGATCCTGTTTTTGGACGAGATCCATCGTTTTAATAAAGCACAGCAGGATTATCTTCTCCCGCATGTTGAGAGCGGAACGATTGTTTTAATTGGGGCAACAACGGAAAATCCCTTTCATGATGTCAACCCGGCTATCCGGAGTCGCTGCGGTCAAATACTACAGCTGCAAAGACTGACGAGTACAGATCTCGAAGGGTTGATAAAACGGGCGATTGAGGATGAAAATAAAGGGCTTGGAAAACTGATGCTCCAAATCAGTGACGAACAAATTAAGCAGATAGCTGAAGGGGCAAACGGTGATGCCAGAAAAGCTCTTACATTACTCGAGTCCATTGTCTATGCCTCAGACCAAGAAAATGATACTTATATCATTGATACGAAAACCATCGAGGGCATGATCGATAAAGTAGGGGTTTACAGTGATAAGAAAGGCTCTCATTATTATAATTTATTATCCAGTCTGCAAAAAAGTATCCGTGGCAGTGATGTCAATGCAACTCTTTATTATTTAGCACATTTGCTTGAAAGCGGTGATTTAATTTCCGTTAACCGCCGCCTGCTGGTCATTGCGTTTGAGGATATCGGCCTTGCCAATCCCGCAGTCGGCAGTCATGTTCTGGCAGCGGTTACGGCAAGTGAACGCCTTGGCATGCCTGAAGCGAGAATTCCCCTTGCAGCTGCAGTGATTGAAATGTGTTTATCTACGAAATCAAATTCAGCCTATAAAGCACTAGATGCGGCGATTGCTGGAATTCATAAGGGCGAGGTGGGAGAAATACCGAAACATTTACGGGATGCTCACTATGCAGGAGCGAAGGACCTTGGCCATACCGGTTATCAATACCCGCATGATTTTCCGCTCGGGACTTTTGGCGGCTGGATCGATCAGGAATATTTGCCTTCCAATTTAAAAGGAATGGAATATTATCAACCGCTTGATGCAGGGGAAGAAAAGCGAATGGCGGCTATTTATCATAAACTGCAGCAATTCAAAAAGAAGCAATAAAGACATGAGGAGTTCGAATGGCGATCTGCTAAAACGATGCCTAATAAATTAGATTTGTGATATAATGATAAAAGTCTATCTTTGTACTATGGATTAACATCTTTTTATTTTATAAAATTAAGGTTGGATATCATCATGCAGAAAAGAAAAGGTCAAATTGTCCCGCGTTTTATGATTTACCTTGCTGGTTTATTAATTATGTCCTTCGGGATTGTACTGCTCATTATCGCGGATCTTGGACCATCACCTTGGGATGTCCTTCATGTTGGATTATTTTTACAATTTGGTTTAACGATTGGAACCTGGAATATTATAGCTGGTCTTTTTATTTTAGCGATTTCAGCTCTAATTTCCAAATCAATCCCGCAATTCGGCGCATTTTTAAATATGATTTTAGTCGGTTTATTTATTGACATGTATATGCTGCTTCCTTTTATGCAAACTCCTTCTTTTCTTATTGGAAAAGTCTTGATGTTTGCCTTCGGAATCCTTCTTTCCTCCTATGGGATGGCGATTTATATTTCTGCCCAGCTTGGAGCTGGTCCAAGGGATAGTCTCATGCTTGCGATTACTTCAAAGACAGGATGGAATGTTGGACATGTCCGCAATGCAATGGAAATCCTCGCGTTCCTAACGGGCTGGCTGATTGGTGGTCCTCTATATTGGGGAACCATTGTCATTAGCTTAACGCTTGGCACGATATCGAGTTATTCTTTGCCGCAATGTCGGCATTTGACGGATTTTATCTTGGCTAAAATCAAGAAGGAGCCCCATCAAGGAAGTTATTAATCTTAAGAGGGTGTCGTAATGAAAATTTCTACAAAAGGCCGTTATGGCCTGACAATTATGATTGACTTGGCAAAAAAATATGGTGAAGGTCCTGTGTCGCTGAAATCGATTGCACAGGCAAATGATTTGTCTGAACATTATTTAGAACAACTGATTGCCCCGCTCCGTAATGCAGGGCTTGTGAAAAGTATCCGTGGTGCATATGGAGGATATATTTTAGCTGATAAGCCTTCTAAAATTACATCAGGGGATATCATCCGTGTACTAGAAGGACCAATTACACCGGTAGAAGGAATTGAAGATGAAGAACCGGTCAAACGAGCTTTATGGATAAGAATCAGAGATGCTGTCAAAGATGTACTAGATAGTACAACGATCGAAGATTTGGCTAACCATAAAGACGATGGCGATGTCGATTCGTATATGTTCTACATTTAACTTTATTCAGCAGATTTCGCCTGCTTTTTTTAAGTAGTGAAATGAATGTTGAATAGGAATGATCAGGTAGGTGAAGGATTTGGAGCGCATTTATGTCGATCATGCGGCAACAACACCCATGCATCCGGCAGTCATTGAAATCGTGACAGAGACGATGAAAAAAACTTTTGGGAATCCGTCCAGTATTCACTCCTTTGGCAGGGAAGCACGGAAAATTGTTGATAAAGCACGTTTTGGCATTGCCAAAAGCATAGGTGCTTTTGAGACAGAAATCGTCTTTACAAGCGGTGGAACAGAGGCAGATAATTTTGCCATCTTTGGTGCTGCTGAGGCAAATAGTCATAAAGGAAATCATATTATTACAACAGAAATAGAGCATCACGCCATCCTTCATGCCTGTCAGGAATTAGAGAAAAGAGGCTTTGAAGTGACTTATTTGCCTGTAAATGAAACAGGAGTCATTTCGCTTGCAGATTTTCAGATGGCATTGCGTGATGATACCATATTGGTTACAATTATGTATGGCAATAATGAGGTTGGAACGATGCAGCCGATTGCCGAAATAGGGCAGCTTCTTAGCAGTCACCAGGCGTTATTTCATACAGATGCCGTACAGGCCTATGGAGTGGAGAAGCTTGATGTTCATGAGTTAAAGGTAGATTTATTAAGTGCTTCTGCGCATAAAATCAATGGTCCGAAGGGGATCGGCTTTTTATATATGAAGTCAGGTCTGAAACTGTCTCCACGTCTTTTCGGTGGAGAACAGGAAAGGAAAAGACGTGCAGGGACAGAAAATGTTCCTGCTATTGCTGGTTTTTTACAAGCAGCTCTTTTTGCTCAGGAACAAATCCATGCAAAAAAACAGCAATACTTACAGTTTAAACAAACACTGCTGTCTGAATTGGAAGCCGGGAGCATTGCTTTTCATTTGAATGGTACGCTTGAGAATTCTCTGCCGCATGTAATCAATATCAGCTTTCCTGGTACAAACGTGGAAGCACTGCTGGTCAATCTGGATTTAGCCGGAATTGCCGCATCAAGCGGTTCAGCATGTACAGCTGGCTCTGTTGAACCTTCCCATGTCCTTGTCGCCATGTTTGGCGAGGACTCAGCAGAATTAACCAATTCGATTCGCTTTAGTTTTGGTTTAGATAATACAGTGGAACAGATAAAACAAGTCGGAATAGAGATGGTGAACATCGTCCGCCGACTGACGAATAAATAAAAGGGTAGAAAGGAGGGAGATGCTGTGAAGGAACCAAAGGATACGCGTGTTGTAGTGGGGATGTCCGGTGGAGTTGATTCTTCTGTTGCTGCATTATTGTTAAAGCAGCAAGGCTATGACGTTATCGGGATTTTTATGAAAAACTGGGACGATACAGATGAGTTCGGTGTTTGTACAGCAACAGAAGATTATGATGATGTGATCCGGGTGTGCAATCAAATCGGCATCCCATACTATGCGGTGAATTTTGAAAAGCAGTACTGGGACAAAGTATTTACCTACTTTTTGGATGAGTATAAAGCAGGTAGAACGCCAAATCCTGATGTCATGTGTAATAAAGAAATTAAATTCAAAGCCTTTTTAGAACATGCGATGAATCTAGGAGCGGATTATCTGGCAACAGGTCATTATGCCAGAGTTGAATTACGTGATGGCGAGTATAAAATGCTTCGCGGTGTGGATGAAAATAAAGACCAAACGTATTTTTTAAATCAGCTGACCCATGAGCAATTGTCTAAGGTGATGTTTCC
>CALGSR010000339.1 GCA_937902115.1 uncultured Bacillus sp.
TCCTCATATTCCAATAAATCATCTTGACAGTAAAAATATCCTTCGTGAGCATTACAAGCTAACCAAATACTATCATCTTGGTAGAGCATTAAATCTTCTGGTAGGTACGGAGAAATCCAACTTAATAAAGATTGGCACTTTTCTTGTAAAAACTGCTTTGTTTTTTCATTCAATTCATAATAAAAAACATATGCCATACTATCTACTAAGCCATTTGTTTCCCATGAGGATTGTTCTTTTATTTCAATCAGCGAATCTTGGATATCTTCTACTAATTCATTTACATAAGCCATCCTAACTTTTACATCATCCATCTCATCTTTTCTCTCAACAAAGGCAAATCGGTTACAATGCTTCATTGCATATTCAATCAACTTAAAATAATCTTGGCCTTCAATGTCTTTTTGTATTTCAAGCATTAGTTATTCTCCTTTCTATCAGATAGTGATTACTACTTTTACTTGTTAAACTAAAGCCTCCAAGTGCAAGAAGTTTATTTTTCTAAAATGAGATAATCCTTTGTTTTAGATATTGAAATACCCTTTTCAATAGCAAAATCATTTAAATCTATAAATACGTTGCTGGGTTTAAAATTAATAATTTGAACGTCAAATCCTTTGTTGACTTGTATAATTGCACATTTGTTAGCCCAACCAACACGTTTAAATTTTATCTGATTTATTTGATTAGGGAATAATACCTTTTTGAAAATGGGAATTGAAAAGAATAATGTTTGAAATATCAAATAACCGTCATCTATTACAAATATAAATCGAATAAAGATTGACAACAAAAGGAATAAAGCAAGTAAAATTTTAAGATAAAAAATTAAATCAAATACTATATCGCCTATGGAATCTCGCAGAGCTGATGCTACTGTTATTACTAATAAAAATCCTAAAACTCCTCTTTGAGTTCTTGCGTTGTATTCCAATCTTCTCCCCCCTCACACTCCTAATTTAGCATAAATATTTAGCCTATTGTTCAACTCTTCTGCCCCGTTAGCTTAAGTGCATTTATTCGCAATCTCATATTTCTCTTACTAATCGATACTAAACAATCTGGCTTTAATGGAATGACCGCTATCTCTTCGCGGGGAAAGCTAGTTCTCAACTATTGACAATGAAACCGTCTTTGTCCGCGTGAACACGAACCGTGAGCAGGCTCGTGATTCCCTGCAAAACTAGTTGAAAGGGGAGTGCGCATGATTGAAATCATCAGGGAAGAATTCAAAGAAAACTCTCCGTTTGGCGAACTTGCAAAAGCAAAGGTGAAGACAGAAGCGTAGCTGCACTTATACAATTCCCCTGAAAATTGTCGTTACGTAGAAAATCATTCCTACTGCAAATATATACTTTCATGGTAACAGTACAAAAAAGCCATTAGAGAGCTGCTGGAACTCTAATGGCTTTTTGCTTTATTCTTCAAACTTTAACGGCTTTCCGAAAGAAGTCTCCCATCCTCAAGGAATGTGAAGGGCGATAGCCCAATGAGTAGGTGGGAGATGAATTTCGGTTGGCTTTAGCCAAAGGTTTTGGTATAATCAGTCTTAGATAGAGTAAGGGATTGATATATCAATGAAATTAGATAGTAATAATCATTCAGTATTCTTGATGCACTATCATCTTGTACTGGTTGTAAAATATCGCAGACAAGTGCTTGATAATGAAATATCTGCTTTTGCAAAAGGGATGTTCACTGAAATTGGAAGCAAATACAATATTTCTTTAGTGGAATGGAATCACGACAAAGACCATATACACATCTTATTCAAAGCGCATCCTAACTCTGAATTATCAAAGTTCATTAATGCTTATAAGAGTGCAAGTTCTCGATTGATAAAGAGAGACTTTCCACATATCAGAAAAAAGCTATGGAAAGAAATGTTTTGGTCAAAAAGCTTCTGTCTGTTAACAACAGGCGGTGCGCCTATAGATACCATTAAGAAATACATCGAAAATCAAGGTCAAAAGTGAGGTGAATTGATATGATTAAGCAAAACAAAGCCTTCAAATTTCGTTTACTACCAAACAAAGAACAGGCAGTTTTATTAGCTAAAACATTTGGTTGTGTTCGTCTTGTTTACAATAAGATGCTTGCAGAACGACAAGAGACTTATGCAAAATACAAAAATGATAAGGAAATACTTAAAAAGCAAAAGTTTCCGACACCAGCTAAATATAAAGATGAATTTCCATTCCTAAAAGAAGTGGATTCTTTAGCTTTGGCTAATGCACAGTTAAACTTACAAAAAGCCTATAAAAACTTTTTTGAAGGTCGTGCTGAGTTTCCAAAATTCAAAAGTCGTAAACATAAGCAATCTTATACAACAAATATGGTAAACGGAAATATTAAGCTAAGTGACAGTCATATCAAATTACCTAAAATCAAAAAAACAATAAGATTCAAACAGCACAGGGAAATCCCTTCTGATTATAAATTGAAATCTTGCACTATTTCTAAAACAAAGTCAGGTAAATACTATATTTCGATTTTGACAGAATACGAGAAAGACATTAAATCAGTGCCCATTCAGAAAGTGGTTGGGCTAGATTTTGCTATGGATGGTCTATATGTTGAAAGTGAACAGGGTGAGAAAGCCAATTACCCACGTTTCTACCGACAATCATTAGATAAATTTGCAAAAGAACAGCGTATATTGTCTCGCAGAAAGAAAGGTTCTGCACGTTGGGAAAAACAGCGTTTGAAAGTGGCTGAATTACAAGAAAAGACAGCCAATCAACGCAAGAATTTTCTTCACCACAAATCAAAGGAATTAGCATCCACCTATGACGCTGTTATCATTGAGGACTTGGACATGAAAGGCATGTCTCAAGCCCTTCACTTTGGAAAGAGTGTTTATGATAACGGTTGGGGCATGTTCACTACTTTTTTAGGATACAAGCTAAAAGAACAAGGAAAACAGCTTGTGAAAATAGATAAATGGTTTCCTTCGACTAAGAAGTGTTCGTGCTGTGGTGCTGAAAAGAAAATGTCATTATCTGAACGTACATACCAATGTTCTTGTGGCTTTGTGGCAGATCGTGACTATAATTCGGCAATCAACATCAAACATGAAGGCATTCGCCTATTGGCTTTAGCGTAGAAACAAAAACTCTTGGAACAAGAGGGTTAGCTCGGTCATTTTTCGTTGGCTAGTAAAAGCAACGAAAAGTCGAGAAGCCCCCACTTCAATTAGACCGCAAGGTCAATAAGTGGCGGGTAGTTCACAGACCTAATTAACTTCATTTCTAATATGTTGCAGTATACCCCGCCCGTGAGAGAGTGAAGCTTAGACATTGTCCTAAAACCTTCCATTGTCCTATGTATTTCATCCCGCTCCACTACAGTAATATAGTTTCATTTTTGTTAGTAATCTAATAACTTTACATTTTGCCAATATTCCCTTTACATTTCGGACTTAACATCTGAGGTGGAGATAAACTTAATTGAAGATATTGGAGGCAAATGTAATGAATAAAAAAAAGCTCATCATTCCACTACTAAGTGCAGCGATTCTCTTTCCTTCTGCGGCCAATGTGTTTGCAGAACCTCATAAACCAATCGATACTGTAAAATCAGTTGAATTTATCGGTATGCCAGTACCTGCTACTGCTGAGGAAAAATCCACGATGTACAGTGATGCCCAAGTAAAGGTTACATTAAATAATGGCACTGAAAAAACGTTAAATTTAGATTACACGCCGCTTGCACAACCTGGTGATGTGATTAATGGCAAAATTGTCGGGGCCGCAGTCGACGTCAACGGCAATATCATCACAAATGCAAAGGGAGAACCTATTGTTTCCTCTGCACCGGATGCTAACTCACTCCTTAGTGTCAATGGAAAAAGCGGCAAGTTATATATGATCAATCATTTTGAAAGTATGCCAAGCAACGAAATTGGAACGGTTCCAAGAGCGTTATATTTAAATACTGTCAAACAAGATAAGAAAACCGGTGAACTGAAAATCACCGATATCGAACCCATTGATTTTTCAGCTTACGGAGGAGTTTGGACACCTTGTGCTGCCGTTTTATCACCTTGGAACACTCATTTAGGCAGTGAAGAATATGAACCGAATGCTCGTGCCCATGAAGCAAATCCAGAAAAGTCCAGTGTGACACAATTCGCCCGTAACTATTATCAAGATCCAACAGCCATTGGTAATCCTTATCTTTACGGCTATACCACAGAAGTATCCGTTCATCCAAATGGAGAAGCAAAAGCAGTAAAGCACCACAGCATGGGACGCTTATCATTTGAAAATGTAACAGTCGCACCAGATAATCGTACAGTTTATTATGGCGATGACGGCGGCTATGTAATGTCCTTTATGTACGTTGCAGACAAAGCGAAAGATCTATCAGCTGGTACACTATATGCGGCAAAATTTGAGCAAACAAGTGCGGAAAACGGCGGTGCTGGTAATCTGGAATGGATTAAATTAGGACATGCAACAGACGAAGAAATGAAAGAATTGGCTGAAACTCTTACTTTCAGTGATATTTTTGAAACGACAAATGATAAGGCTTATGCCGAAGCTAATGGTTTCAGCCATATTAAGACGGCAACTGGTGAAGAATTTTTAAAAGTAAAACCAGGTATGGAAAAGGCTGCTGCCTTCCTTGAACCCCGCCGTTATGGTGCGATACTTGGGGCAACTTCTGAATTTAATAAGATGGAGACACTCACATTCAACAAAGCCGATAACAAAATCTACATGGCTATGTCTACAATTGCAAAAGCCATGGAGGAAAACCCAAATGATCCTGTAGATGATATTCGCCTGCCAAAAATCAATGCCGGCGGCGTTTATGAAATGGATTTGGCTAAAGGACAAAAGGACCGTGAAGGCAATCCAATTGACAGTGCTTATGTAGCAACGAGTATGTCAGCCCTTTTAGTCGGCGAAGACATCCCGAAAGATGCTGAAGGCAACAAAGCACATCTTGATAAAATCGCCAATCCGGACAATATGGTCTACTCTGAAAACTTAAGAACTTTGTTTATTGCTGAAGACACCGGCAATCACGTAAACAATGTTGGCTGGGCTTATCATGTGGATACAAAAGAACTTTCTCGTATCATTTCTGCTCCAGATGGCGGTGAAGTAACCGGAATTCAAGCCATTGATGATTTAAATGGACATTCCTACTTAATGGTTGGTTCCCAAAACCCAGGCAACATCGGATACATGAAATTGCCTTCTATTAAAAAATAAGAAACATGGGGGCGGTTCTCCCGTTTACCTAATTTCCTCCAATCCGGGGTGCTGTTATATGGCACCCCGATTTTTTACCTGCGTACTCTAGGAAGGGGTGCATCCTTGGAATGATTCTAAAATGTGCAATAATCTCCTATTATAGTGTAATAATTGTAAAGTTTGGTGCAATTATTAAAAATTAGGTGCAATTCCGCAAATTAACAGAGCCATTGCGATTAGTTTGAGGGTTTTCCCATCATTTTATCGACATTTATACAAATCCCTATGGTTTCTCTCAATTTTTTTGAATATTTTCCTTCAAATTTAAAAAGTTATTCACTTCAACCTGCGGTATATCCCCCGTCCATCACCACCGCTTGTCCCGTAACTCCTTTTGCTTTATCACTTGCCAAGAATAAGGCATAGTCAGCTACTTCGCGCGGTTCCAATAATCGTTTTTGCGGAATTAGCGGCAATAAAACCTCTGCTAGAACATCCTCTACAGGAATTCCGCGTGTATTTGCCAGGTCCTCCATTTGCCCGCGGACGAGTGGTGTGTCGACATATCCCGGACAGAGGGCATTGACCGCGATCCCATGCGGTGCGCCCTCAAGGGCGGCAACTTTTGTTAAGCCGATCACTCCATGTTTTGCGCTGTTGTAGCCTGATTTTCCGGCGAAGCCAACAAGGCCGTTAATCGAGGCGATATTGATAATCCGCCCGCTTCTCTGTTTTTTCATAAGCGGGAAAACAGTTTTTGTCAAAATGAAAGGCGCTGTCAGCATGATTTTGAGCATGAGCTCGAATGTCGCAGTTGGAAAATCCTCCAGCGGTGAGACATGCTGTATGCCGGCATTGTTCACGACAATATCGACTCTGCCGTATGTATCTTGGGCTGCTTTGACCAAATCCTGCAGGTCCTGTTCGTTGGTCACATCAGCTTTGACACCATAACAATCCAGGCCTGATTTTCGCAGAGATTCTGCAGCTTTCTTTGCCGTTTCTTCATTTAAATCCGAGAGCACAACCTTCGCTCCATTCAGGGCAAACTGCCTGCCAATTTCAGATCCAATCCCCCGGGCTGCCCCGGTAATAATCGCGACTTTATTTTCGACCATCCTCAATTCCTCCCTATACACTGCCTAAACACGGTGGAGACAAGCCTTTCTACTAATATATTCAGCGACGAATCTAAGATGCCAACTATATCCCACCGGTTGAATCTACTAAAAATATCAAGGAAACAAAAATCGGGACATCCCAGTGACGTCCCGATTTTTATTCATCCGTTCTTTTTTAAAAAAATTTAAGCTTGTACATCCATTGGCTCGGAAGCAGGCGCTGTCGTTCGCTGCTGTTTCTGCATTAGTCCCATAAAGAAATTTAAAATCGGTCCACCTAAAAAGACGGTTAACACAGTTCCTACACCAATTGGACCATTGAAGAAAAAGGCCAACGTTAAGGAAACGAGGAAAATCAAGGTTCTTGAGAACAGGATGCCTTTCCCTGTTAACTCTCGGATGGCGAGCATTAAATGATCGAGAGGAGCGGGCGCAAAATGGGTGTACAGATAAACAGCCGTGCCCAGCCCAAGGAGAATCACGCCGACACTAAAAAATGCCAGTTTACTAAAGACTTGTTCCGGCACAATGAAATGCGGAAGTAAATAGAGCCAAAAATCAATCCCAATTCCTGTGACAACCGCTGTCAGCAGTCCGATAAATACAGGTCTTTGTCTTTTTAAAACAGCAATCAGCAAGATGATGACGAGGGCAACGATGATTTCCCAGCTTCCTACCGTCAAGCCGACTGTATTGAAAAGTCCTACCAAAAGCGCATCATAAGGGGACGCTCCCAAATCAGACTGAATCGTAAGGGCAATCCCCAGTGTTAAAATTAAAATCCCCGAAACATATTGAATAATTTTCATGATTTCATTCCTCTAATCGGTAGTTCTTTTACCATTACAATATGCGGAATGCCGGCGTCCATAAAGGTATCTGACGCGGTGCGATAGCCAAGTTTTTTATAAAAACCTTCTGCTTGGGTTTGCCCATGCAATTTCGTCTTGGACACTCCCTTTTCAGCCGCAATTTCCTCTAAGCCTTTCACAATCAATTTGCCGATGCCATATTTGCGGTAAGGCTCCAAAATACAAATTCGTTCCAGCTTGCCATAGCCATCCACCACTCTCAGGCGCCCCGTTCCAACCGGCTTTTCCTCATAATAGACGAGTAGATGTTCACAAGGTCCATCCAGCACATCGAATTCATCAAACTCCTCATCTGCCGGGACATTCTGTTCCTTAATAAACACTTCTTTTCTAATGTGAAATGCTTTTTCTAATTCATGCTCTGTTGTTATTCTGATTGAATCCACTATTTTGCAGCGCTTCCCGTTATTATCGTTGAATAGTATATAAGATGGTGGTTGGATTGTATAATATGCACATGATGATCCATGACTTCTTTCCAATCCATTTTGATACGAGATTTATTAAATATATTTTCATAGAGTATTGACAGGGAAAATTGCTCATGTTAATATTATCTCGAGTTAAAGATTATTTAATTGAAGATAACTTAAAGCAGCGTTTTTAAAAAGTGCATATTTATTATTTTTTTTGAATATATATCTTGAATTCAAGATAACAAAAACCAAATTGGAGGAATTTAAAATGAAAAAATGGACAGTAGACCAAACGCACTCAACAGTAGGATTTGAAGTAAAGCATATGATGGTATCAAAGGTAAAAGGTCAATTTGATTCTTATACAACAGATGTAGAAGCTGAAGATTTAACGGATCTAACCACTGCAGCGATTGCCTTTAAATTTGATGTAGCAAGCATTAACACGCGCAACGACGATCGCGATAATCACTTAAAGTCAGCTGACTTCTTTGAGGCTGAGAAAAACCCATCCATTGAGTTTAAATCTACTACTATCACAAAAGCCGGTGACGACTTCAAGGTAACTGGTGACTTAACGATTAAAGATATCACGAAACCAGTAACATTTGATGTTGAATTTGGTGGTAAAGGTACGAACCCATGGGGTGTAGAAGTTTATGGATTTGAAGCAGAAGCTAAAATAAACCGTGAGGCATTCGGTCTTACTTGGAATGCAGCACTTGAAACAGGCGGCGTCCTAGTTGGAAAAGACATCAAAATCAAAGTTGAATTAGAACTCAACCCAGCAGCAGAATAAGTACTATTTAAAAGTTATTGAAAAGAATAATTAAAGGTTCTTCTGTAGCCTAGAAAAGCCGTTAGAGACTGTTGCTCTAACGGCTTTTCTTTTACGCTTTATGAAGGACATTTTTTTGTTTATTTTCTGGATTTTGTCCTTCATCGCCCTTATAAAGGACAAAGTTAATCTCAGAAAAATTACTGTAATGCCTTTAAATCTGCCGTAATTTCCTCAAACGGTACGTCCAACCCGTTATAGCCCTTGACGATAATCCCTTCCTTGTTAATTAAAAAGATTTTCGTGCTATGAATAAATTGGTCGCTTCCTTCTTCTTTTTCAGCCAGCGTTTTGAACGACTTCGCCATCGCGCTGACTTCTTCCTGCGGATAGCCAGTCAGGAAATGCCACTGGGAAAGGTCTGCCTCGAACTTAGCGGCGAACTCTTTTAAAACAGGCGGCGTATCTCGCTCCGGATCGACGGAAAACGAGACCAGCTTATTTTCAAGACCTTCTTCCTGCAGCGCCCTTTGCACCTTCGCCATATTTGCCGTCATCGGCGAACAAACCGTCGTGCAATTAGTGAAAACAAAATTAGCCAGCCATGCTTCCCCCAGCAAATCTTCCTTTCCTACCTCTTGCTCTTCCTGGTTCACATACGTA
>CALGSR010000340.1 GCA_937902115.1 uncultured Bacillus sp.
CCGCCGATTAAAAAGGAAAGTATATAGGCGGTTGAGGATATGGTATCAAATCCACTTCGTCCAAGCAGCCAGCCGAAAAAAATCAATACACCGCACAAGACAACAGCAATCAGTTCAGTCTGTGCCTTACCCTTTCCCTTTTCTGTCAAACTCGCTTGTAATGCAGTTTTTGGCGTGCCTATAACTTGAGATTCCATATTCCATTCTCCCTTACAAGTATTTTTATAGTTTTAAATGATAAGGATAATCAACATCAATACCCTAATAAAACACGAAAGCTGCCACCAGTTGGTGACAGCAAAAAATTCGCTACCTTTATTATTGAATTTTACAAAAACTTTACAATATGTTGGTCCATCGGCAAAGAAAGATGCTTATATTAAAAATGGGAAAATTTGCTTCGCCCTTTTAACATATGCAGATGAACAAATATTGTGCATGTAGAAGTGAAATTTAAAAAAAGTTTAACTTTGGGCAAACTAGAGGGGCGGAAATAATAAATTAGGAAGAGTTAAATGAACTCATCTGAGGAAAGGCGGGATTGCTGTATATGAATAAAGTTTTTATGATTTTAACCTTTGCTGGTGTTCCTTTGTCTGTTATTGGGACACTCATGCATTGGTCAAGTATTCTTCTTTTTGTGATTTACTGTTTAACGATCATTGCATTGGCCAGCTATATGGGGCGTGCCACGGAAAGCCTTGCTGTTGTTGCTGGGCCACGAATCGGCGGCCTGCTTAATGCTACATTCGGAAATGCAGTTGAATTAATTATTTCTATTTTCTCTTTAAAAGCAGGCTTAATTGGTGTCGTTCTCGCCTCTTTAACCGGTTCTGTTCTAGGAAATCTTCTATTAGTTGCAGGACTTTCCTTTTTTATAGGCGGAGTTAAATATAAGAGACAGGTCTTTAATGTCTATGATGCCCGGCATAACTCGGGACTGCTTATGTTCGCTATTATTGTTGCCTTTGTCATTCCAGAGGTATTTTCCATGACCATGAGCGACAGCGATACCATTTCTCTTAGTATGGGGATATCAATAATATTAATTGCCCTTTATTTAGCGGCGCTCTTCTTCAAGTTGGTTACGCACCGAGGAGTTTATATCTCTGATTCGGGAAAAGGGGCTTCCCATGAAGAGGAGGAGCCAGAATGGGGAAAAGGAAAGGCCATCACGATTCTAGCTCTTGCCACGATTGCGGTTGCCTATATATCAGAAAATTTAGTCCATACTTTTGAAACAGTAGGGGAATCATTTGGCTGGACTGAATTATTTATTGGGGTAGTGATTGTGGCTATCGTTGGGAATGCTGCTGAGCACGCTTCTGCCATTGTCATGGCCTTCAAAAACAAAATGGATATTGCTGTGGAAATTGCTGTCGGTTCTACCTTACAGGTGGCCATGTTTGTGGCACCTTTGTTAGTACTGATTTCACTGTTCTTTCCAACCGTTATGCCACTTGTGTTTACATTGCCAGAGCTGATTGCAATGGCATCCGCTGTATTGTTAACAGTCGTTATCTCAAACGATGGGGAAACAAACTGGTTTGAAGGACTAACCCTTCTAGCTGCCTATACGATTATGGGAATTGGGTTTTATTTACTATAGGAGCAGTGGTCAACGACATTATTTTTCCAGTTAAAGGCGAAGAAAATAATTGATAGCAATGGATAAACTGATTAAACTCCGAAAATAATATACTGTACGAAACTTTTGGATATGTTGAAAGGAGTTTATAAAAAATGAGAAAAATAATCATCGTAGTTTCGATTATTTTCATGTTTACGTCCCTGCCTTTAGCCAATGCTGAAAAGCAAAAAGAGGATCATACAGCAACTCCGGTAAAACGGTCATTTACTGTTCCAACTTCGGTTTTAAATATTGCAAAAGATAATACGTATCCGAATACAACGTTGGATTTACCCAGACTGGAACCAAGTGAATTAACGAAAGAACTTATTGATTCATCTAAAGTGAAAATTGAAAATCCGGATCTCATTCGTATGCTTAATGAAACAACCGTCAACAGTACCCCATTTGCCTTGGGCTATAGAGCGATTGTCTATCTTGGGCTGTGGCCGCTTAATTATGAATCTATTGAGACCTCGCCAAACTGGGAATATCAAAAAGTTAATACGAATTATTTCGATAATCGCGGCGGGAAGGCACCATATCAAATTCATTATGTTCAGGAGACACAGAAATCGGTGCGCGGCGGGCTGACTGCGAAGATCTCTAATACAGAGGAAGTTAAGAAAATGATGCTGATGAAAGCAAGTCAAAAGACGGATCTGCCGCTTGCCTTTGAAACCATTATCGGCGGTGGAACGAAGAAGGATCAAGTTTATAATGTAGCCCCGAAGATGCTGGGCTATCTTTACGGTTTTGCCCCTGCGGTAAATGAGAAGGGAAAGGTAACCTTCGGTGAAGTCTACTTGATGCTAAAGGGTGGAAAGAAAGTGATCATCGTCAAAAATGTAACATCTCAAGGCATTGGTGCCTGGATCCCAATTCAAGATCACGTATCATTCAGCTTCGTAGCTAGTGAACTCCCACGCTGACAACACGGTGCCAGGCACCGAAAAAGGACAAGAATAGCAAGATTGTCCACGTGGGGGGGACAATCTTGCCGATTCAGTCAAATTTGCAATACTTATTTATCAAACTCAATTAATGAGTGTCGATGATTAAAGTCGATATCCTGATAGTAACTGTTTTTCACTAAGACGTTTGGTCCAAGACATTGAACGTTCGGACAGTGGCAATTTAAAGAGGAGGCAAGGTCTGTTTTCAGCCAATTGTTGAAGGCATCTGTCAGCTTGTCTGTTCCAATGTTACCTAGTGGCGGTGCATCGCCAAAATCAGTAACAATGATTTCTCCTGTGAAAATATTTACATTTAAGCGGGAGCGGCCATCCGGGTCGTTTCGGACCGATACATTTTTTTCCTTTGAAAGTCTTTTAATCAACTCTAAATCTTTTTCATTATTGATGCAGGCATAGAAAGGCAGAGTACCAAACAGCATCCACGTATTTTGGTCGCGTATGTCAAGAATGTGGTGCATACACTCACGAATTTCAGCTAAACTTAATGTGTCAAGCGATGAAGCGTAATCTGAAGGGTACATTGGGTGCACCTCATGCCGGCTGCATTTCATTTCGTGGACAATTTGGTGATGAATCTGCTCTAAATGTGGCCTTGTTCGCTTGCTTAACATCGTTTCAGCAGAGACCATTACCCCCTGTTCAGCTAAAATGCGGCTATTTTCAATGATATTGTGAAACAGTCTTTTACGTTGTTCGATCGTCGGCTTACGCTCCATTCTGGCAAAAGCGCCTTCGATAAAATCTTCCGCTGTTCCCCAATTATGCGAGATATGAAGGACATCCAAATAGGGAACCATATCATGATAGTGGCTGATATCCAATGTGAGATTGGAGTTTAACTGTGTACGAATGCCGCGTTCATGGGCATACTTCAGCAAAGGAATGACATATCCTTCAAGTGTTTTTTTCGATAGGACCGGTTCGCCGCCTGTAAAGCTTATCGTTCGTAAATGGGGAATCTCCTCTAAACGCTGAATCATTAGTTCCAGCGGAAGGCCGTCTGGTTCCTGAGTCTGCAGTGTATAGCCGACAGCACAATGCTCGCAGCGCATATTACATAAAACGGTCGTCGTAAATTCAACATTTGTCAGGACTAATTTTCCGTACTGCTCCATGTCCAAATAGGTTTCCCATGGGTCAAATTCGGGTGTAAGCTTCTTTCTTTCGGAAATCATTATTTTCTCCCCTTGTTCATTGTATTACATACATCTTATGTTAGATTAGCTATAGTCATTATTGATTTATTAAATTGTACTGTCAATATGAGCAAAGGAATTATTGTATTCTCAATGCATGCTCGTTCAAGCTATCTTTTTTGGTTGAGCAGTTGCCATTCGGGATATTTTTCGGTAGGATAAATAACGAAGATGGAAAGGAGCGGGAATTGCTTGGAAAGTTCGATAAAAGATAAGAATGGTCAGGTATCCTTTTTAAAGGAGCGTCTGAATATGTTTCTCGATGTATTAGATGCGATTGATCCGGAGGATACGGACATTGAAGATATTGATCGTTTAATCGAGATGATTGATGATCTCGAAGATAAATGCCGTGAAATTAAACAACGGGAAATGTAAGAGCCACTTAACCGGCTCTTTTTATTTTGCATAAAATCTGAAATTAAATCGTTTTCATCCTTTTTCTTTAAAATATAACGGTATACAGTTATAATAGAGATGTCTAAATTATTGAAAAATAGCAGCGAATTTTCGGGGAGGACTTCAGCCATATGAATACAGAAAAATTCCAAGAAAGTATGTACAAGCTTATTGTTGAAACATCTACAGGGCTTCCAAAGGACGTACGCCGTGCGATTAAAGCGGCAAAAGCGATCGAAAATGCCGGAACAAGCTCTGCGATGGCTCTTGCAACGATTACGAATAATATCAGTATGGCAGATGAAAATATTTCTCCAATCTGTCAGGACACAGGACTTCCTACGTTTAAAATCAAAACGCCTGTTGGCGCTAATCAAATTGAAATGAAGAAGGCAATCTACAATGCAATCGCTGAGGCAACAAAAGATGGAAAACTCCGTCCGAACTCTGTTGATTCCTTAACAGGGAAAAACAGCGGAGATAACCTTGGCGGTGGTACACCTGTTGTTAAATTTGAACAATGGGAAAAGGATTATATTGATGTTCGTCTTATTTTAAAAGGCGGCGGCTGTGAAAATAAAAACATCCAATACAGTCTGCCATGCGAATTAGAAGGACTGGGCCGTGCCGGACGCGATCTTGATGGGATCCGCAAATGTGTGATGCATTCCGTTTACCAGGCGCAGGGGCAAGGCTGCAGTGCCGGATTTATCGGTGTCGGCATCGGCGGCGACCGTTCTTCCGGCTATGATTTAGCAAAAGAACAGCTTTTCCGTACGGTTGATGATGTCAATCCAAATGAAGATTTACGCAAGCTCGAAGAATATGTGATGGAAAATGCGAACAAGCTAGGCATCGGAACAATGGGCTTTGGCGGTGAAACAACGCTCCTTGGCTGTAAGGTTGGCGTGATGAACCGTATTCCTGCCAGCTTCTATGTATCTGTAGCATATAATTGCTGGGCTTTCCGCCGCTTAGGTGTTGCGATCAATCCAGAAACTGGAGACATCAATGAGTGGATGTACCAAGAAGGAGAAAAAATTGACTTCGGAGCAGAAGCGGAAAAGGAAACAACTGCTACATCAGATGTAAATGTTGTTGAATTACAGGCTCCAATCTCTGAAGAGCAAATCCGCCAGCTAAAAGTCGGTGACGTGGTCCGCATTAACGGCAGAATGTATACTGGCCGCGATGCGATCCATAAATATTTATCCGACCATGATGCACCAGTTGATTTAAACGGTCAAGTGATCTATCACTGCGGTCCTGTTATGTTGAAGGATGAGGATGGTACATGGCATGTGAAAGCAGCAGGTCCAACAACAAGTATCCGTGAGGAACCATACCAAGGCGATATCATGAAGAAATTCGGCATCCGCGCTGTCATCGGCAAAGGCGGTATGGGACCGAAAACATTAGCGGCACTGCAAGAACATGGCGGTGTGTATTTGAACGCAATCGGCGGTGCAGCGCAATATTATGCAGACTGTATCAAATCAGTTGATGGGGTTGACTTAACGGAATTCGGGATTCCTGAAGCAATGTGGCATTTATCGGTTGAAGGGTTTACAGCCGTTGTGACAATGGATTCACACGGAAACAGTCTCCATAAAGATGTTGACCAATCATCACTGGAAAAATTAGCGCAATTTAAGAATAAAGTATTTAATTAACTATCATTGTAAGGGATGGACATTATTGTTCATCCCTTTTGCATTTTATTGGCAAGTTAGATTGCGCATGATTCTAATTCCGCCACAAACAATAAAACGAACAAGAAAAAGTGAAAGGGGAAATACCTTTGAAATCAAGTATAAAAATATTCACTATCCTGTTTCTATTATTGTTTGTAGCGGCGGCAAATGCTACAGCAGAGAATTACTCCAATCAGCCAATCCATTGGGGGCTTAAAAGGGCAACAGATGGAAACCCGGCTGAAGCTGGAAAACAGTTAGATGATCTTACTGCAAAACATGGAGCTTTTTATAAAGCAGATCCTTCTAAAAAAGAGCTTTATCTAACCTTTGATAACGGCTATGAAAATGGATACACGGCAAAGGTCTTAGATGTCTTGAAAAAAGAAAAGGTACCAGCTACCTTTTTTGTCACAGGGCATTACTTAGAATCAGAGCCTGAACTCGTTAAAAGGATGGTACTGGAAGGCCATATTGTAGGGAACCATTCATGGAGTCATCCTGATTTAACCCAAATGGGCGACGAGCGTATCAAGGAAGAACTTGAAAAAGTACGGCAGAAAACAGAAGAACTTACAGGGAAAAAGGAAATGGCTTACCTGCGTCCGCCACGAGGGAGCTTAAGCGAAAGAACAATGGCCATCGCCAAAGATCAGGGATATACACATGTTCTCTGGTCGTTAGCATATGTTGATTGGAAGACGGATCAGCAAAAGGGTGCTCAATATGCTTACGACAGCATTATGAAACAAATTCACCCTGGGGCGGTTCTCCTGCTGCACACGGTTTCGAAGGATAATGCGGATGCTTTAGAAAATGTACTTAAAGATTTGAAAAAGCAAGGATATACATTTAAAAGTCTTGATGATTTGACGAAGAAAGAGAAAAATGAAAAGACAGCTGTGAACTAAGCGAGTAAATTGTAATTACAACATAATAAGGAATAGGTCCTGAAGGAAAAAAACCTTTTGGGCCTCTTTCATAATTAATGGCTCTGTTAAACTTGGTTGTTGATTTCCGTTGCAGGCACTTCGCGCACCTTAGGGCGACCGCCGAGCCTCCTCGACACTTCGTGCCTGCGGGGTCTCGTCTGTCTCGCTGTGACTTTAGCAGGAGTCTACGTGCCTTCCACTCCAATCAACAAGTCTCCCAAAATCAACATTGACCTTTAACACAGCCTAATTAATAGGAAAACGAGTTTTGTAATTTTCAATATACATTAGGTGAAAGCTGTTTCGGTATATGTACAACTTTAATTTTATATAACGACTAAAATGATTTATTAAAAAGAAAGAAACCCAGGCGAACTTCCATGCTTGGCTAAATCGTTTTAAGATATTGTAAAAAGAACCAGTTTGTTTTATTTGCCCAGGCTGTTCATTTTTTAACCAAAAAATAGTTAAACAAGCGAATAAGCCAATTCCTGCGGTAAGAAAAAACGGCAGTGCTTCGTTTACCTCTAAAAACCTCGTCATCATCGGCCCAATTCCAAAACCTAATTCAAAGCTCAGTCCAAAGAGCGCAATGTTCCTGCCTCTTTTATTTGGCGGAGAGATCGAAGTGATCCATGTTTGTGCACCAAATTGCAGCATGCAAATCCCAATCCCAAAGAATAAGCGCAAAATAAACCCAAATATTAATGATTTCCATAGTGGAAATAAGGCAAGTGGTAGTACAATAAAAAGACTGCCTTGGAGGAGAAGATTTTCGATAGCCAAATTTCAGCAACAGACCCTCCATAAATAGTGTGGTAAATAAAATTCCTATATAAACCACTGTTGCATAAAGTTTATTAAATACTTCCGGAAAAGGATAACGATGAACTTGTCCAAACGATTAAATCTTTGCTTCATAATATATATAAGGAATAACTTAATAAGTTATATCTTCATTTTAGGACCAAATATTAATTTTTAGCATAAAATGCCGATTTATGGGGAATTTCTGAGCAAACTTTATTTCAAAACAACAACAAGATTTGAGCGACAGCTTGTGCTATACTACGGAAATGGACAGAAGAAAATAGCTTATTTACATAGATTGAAAAAGTATTTCAATAATTGGAGTGAATAATCATGCAAAAAGAAGAAACAGCAAAAATAGAGCTGAAACAGGAATTTCCTTTAACGATTAAGCGGCTCGGGATTAATGGCGAAGGAGTCGGCTATTTTAAAAAACAGGTCGTTTTTGTACCTGGTGCACTTCCGGGCGAGGAGGTTGTGGTCGAAGCGGTCAAGGTTCAACCTAATTTTGCTCAAGCAAAAATCAAAAATATTCGCAAACAATCTCCGTTTCGCGTTCAGCCGCCATGTTCTGTCTATGAGGAATGCGGAGGCTGTCAGCTGCAGCATCTTGAATACGGACAGCAGTTGAAGGAAAAAAGAGATATTGTGATTCAAGCACTGGAGCGCCATACAAAGTTTCCGATTGACCAGCTTGAAATTAGAGAGACAATTGGCATGGAAAACCCTTGGAATTACCGTAATAAGGGTCAGTTTCAAGTAGGACAGAAGGATGGAAAGGTATTGGCCGGTTTGTATGGCGTGGATTCACACCAGCTAGTTAATATTGATCAATGTGCCGTGCAGCATGTAAAAACGAATAAAGCGATCGGGACGGTTAAAAAGGTTTTGCAAAGACTGCAAATTCCGATTTACAATGAAAAAACAAAGAAGGGCATCGTGCGGACAATTGTAGCCAGAGTTGGGGTAGAGACTCGTGAATTGCAAATCGTTTTGATTACCGCAAAAAAGGAACTGCCAAAAAAGGAACTTATTATAGAAGAAATTAGGAAAAGACTTCCTGAAGTGAAATCGATTATGCAAAATATCAATGGCGAGAAAACATCGCTAATTTTTGGTGCAGAAACGGTTAATCTGACCGGTGAAGATTTTATTCTCGAAACATTAGGAGACTTGAGTTTTGAGTTATCGGCGCGGACGTTTTTTCAATTGAATCCGGAACAGACCGTGGTGCTTTACAATGAAGTGAAAAATGCAGCAGGGCTGACAGGGAAGGAGAAAATCGTTGATGCCTATTGCGGAGTTGGTACAATTGGACTGTGGCTAGCCGATCAAGCGGCTGAAATCCGCGGCATGGACGTCATTCCCGAATCGATTGCGGATGCGAAAAAAAATGCAACGCGCAATGGGGTGAAGCAT
>CALGSR010000341.1 GCA_937902115.1 uncultured Bacillus sp.
AAAAACAACTCCGAAATCGCCTGTTCCAAATTATCAATTCCCTTTTCTTCTACGAGTGACGTGGTGATAATTTTCCCACTTCCAGCCAGGTCCTGAACCTGTTCCATGTCAATCGCTTGTGGCAGATCCGTTTTATTGACAATGACAATGACGTCCATTCCTTCTACTGCTTTAAAGAGATTTTCATCCTCTTTTGTCAATGGATCAGAGTAATTTAGCACAAGCAGGATCAGATCCGCTTCTTTCAGTACTTTTCTTGAGCGTTCGACGCCGATTCTTTCCACAATATCCTCTGTTTCACGAATGCCGGCCGTATCTAATAAACGGAGCGGCACCCCACGTACATTGACAAACTCCTCGATAACATCACGCGTCGTTCCGGGAATATCCGTTACAATCGCTTTATTTTCCTGCACAAGACTATTTAAAAGGGAGGATTTCCCTACATTCGGCCGTCCAACAATCGCAGTCGACAAGCCTTCCCGTAAAATTTTCCCCTGCTCGGAGGTTTGCAGTAAATGCTTAACTTCCTGTCTCACATAGGCTGCCTTTTCCTCCAACATTTTGTGCGTCATTTCTTCAACATCATCATATTCCGGATAATCAATATTTACTTCAATTTGCGCCAGCGTCTCAATTAATTCCTGGCGCAGCTTAACGATTAGCTTAGACAGTCTTCCTTCCATCTGTCCAAGAGCTACATTCATCGCCCGATCCGTTTTGGCCCGGATTAAATCCATCACGGCCTCAGCCTGTGACAAGTCAATCCGCCCATTCAAAAAGGCCCTTTTTGTAAACTCCCCCGGTTCTGCTATTCGAGCACCATTTTTTAAACATAGCTGCAAAACCCGATTAACGGAAATAAGTCCTCCGTGACAGTTTATTTCAACAACATCTTCTCTTGTAAAGGTCTTCGGACCCTTCATCACTGAGATCATGACCTCTTCGGCAACTTCCCCGGATTCCGGATCGACAATATGCCCATAATGGATCGTATGGGTTGGCACTTCCTCTATGTTCTTTCCCCCTGGACTGCGAAACAGCCTGCTCGCTACCGGCAAAGCTTGACTGCCGCTTAAACGAACAATTGCGATAGCCCCTTCACCCATTGGCGTTGATATCGCCGCAATGGTTTCTAATTCCAACCTTTTCACCCCTCATAGAAATATCTCTTATTCAACCATTATCATTATGATCACTAATTTATGAAAATATCACAACGAAGCGGTATTATACCAATCGATAATCTTATATTAATCAACAGTGGATAACTTCCACTGTCACGATTTCACTTTATCCACAGTTCCACATTTTCATTATTCCATTTTAACTTATCCACATGTGAATAACAATAAAGCTCTTCAGAATCTAGTAAAAAAAGAACATCACTCCATTTACAAACCAAACTCTTTAGTATACAAAAAGAGCTGACCCAGAAGGATCAGCTCTTTAAATTTATTTATTTGGCGCAATGACGATATGGCGATAAGGATCTTCGCCGCTTGAGTATGTTTTAATTTTTTTGTTATCTACTAAAGCAGCATGAATCACCTTTCGCTCGTACGATGGCATGGGTTCCAAGGCCACTTCTCTACCCGTTTTTACAGCCTTTTGCGCAAGGCGTTCAGCCAATTGAATTAATGTTTCGTTTCTTCTTTCACGATAATCCTCGGCATCGAGCAGCACATTAACATAATGCTCAGCATAACGATTGATGACTAACTGCGTCAAATACTGTAATGCGTTTAGAGTTTGTCCTCTTTTTCCAATAAGAAGTGCAATTTTTTCTCCGGAGAGCTTGAATTTGACTTGCTTTCCATTCTTCTCTGTTTCAATTGCGACTTTAACGCCCATTTTTTCACTTACGTCCGTTAAAAACTTTAGCGCCTCTTCAATGGGATCAACTTTAACTGTTACCTTGACGACTGCAGGACGGGATCCAAAAATACCAAACAGCCCTTTTTTTCCTTCATCAATAATCGTGATATCTGTCCGGTCTTCTGTTGTCTGTAGTTGAGCTAAAGCTGATTGCACTGCTTCTTTGACAGTTTGTCCTGTAGCAGTAACTTGTTTCACTTTTTGGCTCCCCCCGATTTGCCGGCAGCAGCTGCTTTCAGTTCCGGCCCTTTAATAAAGTATGTTTGAACAATCGAGAAAATATTACCGACTACCCAGTATAATGATAAGGCCGCCGGGAGATTGAAGGCGAACACAACGATCATAATCGGCATCATCCACAACATCATCTTCATCTGCTGATTGTCTTCCATTCCCACCATTGAGATTTTTTGTTGGAAGAAGGTGGTCGCCCCGGCAATAATCGGCAATAAAAAGATTGGATCCGGTGCGGCCAGGTCAAACCAAAGGAACTGAGCAGACTGTTGCAGCTCTGGTGTCCGCATAATCGCATGGTAAAAACCAATCAAGATTGGCATTTGAATAAAGATCGGAAAACAACCGGCTAATGGATTGATATTATACTGCTGGAATAGCTTCATCGTTTCTTCCTGCAATTTTTGCTGTGTCTTCTGATCCTTTGAACTGTACTTTTCTTTTAATTTTTTCATTTCCGGCTGGATTGCCTGCATTGACTTTGAACTTTTAATTTGTTTAATCATCAAAGGTAAGATAATCAGACGAATGATAATCGTAACGATAATAATCGACAAACCAAAGCTGCCGCCGGCAAATTCCGCAACTTTTACAATAAACCAGGCCAATGGATAAACAATATATTTATTCCAAATGCCTTCACTTTCAGGAGTAATTGGCTCATTAATTTCCGTACAGCCTGTAAGCAGCATCACGGTTAGAATTAAGCCGATTAATAGAAATATCCTTTTTTTCAACCAACTTTCCTCCTTAAGGCTTGAGTCAAAATATTTTTCTTCTTTTACAACTTCTACTAGTGCTTTTCATACAGAGATTATTTTATCATCTTTTCCCAGTAAACGCTTTTAAAAGTCATGGAAAATGAATAATTTTTTCACTTTCCCTCATGGTTCGGCCTTTTCTCCCCACTTTTTGCGCTTTTAAACGCCTTCGCTACCCTTAAAACATGGGTAAGACTCTTTTTGACCTCGAAAAAGTCCATTGCCGCTGTGGGCTTTCGCGCGATGATTACGTAATCTGCATCATTATGTAATTGTCCTTCAAATTCATGAAACGCCTGCCGGACATATCTCTTAATTTGATTCCGCATGACAGCATTGCCAATTTTCTTGCTGACAGACAGACCAATTCGAAAATGACTCTGCTCATGTCTTTTTAATGTGTAGACGACAAACTGACGATTGGCTGCAGACGTTCCTTTTTTAAATATTTCTTGAAAGTCTTTATTACTCTTCACTCGAAATTCTTTTCTCATATTCGCTACACCTACATTTACTTCTGCTTATGCAGTTCCTTGTTTCCTGGATTTAAGCCAGTGTCCAGCGCCATGCACAGCTTGAGCAAGGCGCTGGAGCTTTTCTTATTAATGAGAAAAAAAGACCACTGACTTTTCAGTGGCCTAGGCAGATAATACTTTTCTTCCTTTACGACGACGGCGTGCTAGAACATTACGTCCGTTCGGGCTGCTCATGCGGCTGCGGAATCCGTGTACTTTGCTGTGTTTACGTTTGCTTGGTTGATACGTTCTTTTCATCTATGACACCTCCTATTAGAGATTGTTTCTTAAAGACAGTCTTCTTATTATAAATGCGGATCATAAAAAAAGTCAACTCTTAGGTAAAGTATTACCTAAAGATGATAAAAACTTCCCTTTTTCCACTAAAAAATTTTACCGTGAATTTCTCTGATTGTCACGGGAAATTTAATATTGTCTTATAAAAATTTTTTTTGTCTTTTTATTGAGCTTTTGAAAAGCGGTTCTTTCACATCTTTTTTTGGGCTGGAGCAGAGGACTCTGAGAATCAGGAAGTCCTCTATCTCGTCAATAACATTTCCACAATTCCAGCCTGTGGATATTTTTTCGACAGTTTTTTTATTATCCACAACATATATTGACAGGTTTTTCACAAATTCACTACCTGTGGATATTTTTTAACCACAGCATGTTATCGTTGTGGATAAATCTCCAAAAGGCATTGCAACCCTTACTATAATCTGATATCATATTTTTGTTTTCACCCTTAGTAATTTATCCACAAATTTAATTTATCCACAAATTGTGGATAACATGTTGACAACTTATCCACCTAGGTTAATAAAGATTGTCCACATACAGTGGATAATGTCGAAAGGTTAATTTTTTTCCTTATTATATATTTATCCACATTTTCATTTCGTAATAGAGAGAGAAAGATAGGTTATACATCCTGTATGACCTATTGTTTTTTTGTAAGCTATCTGCAAAGGAGGGAAAATTCTTGGAAAATATTGCAGATCTTTGGGATAGGACATTGGAAAATATTCAAACAAAGGTCAGTAAACCGAGCTTTGATACATGGCTAAAATCCACTAAAGCGCATTCCCTGCGGGGTAACTCTTAGTCATAACCGCTCCAAATGAATTTGCACGTGATTGGCTCGAAGAACGCTACTCCCCATTAATTGCAGGCGTTCTTTATGAAATTACCGGAGAAGAATTCGGCGTTAAATTTATCATTCCGCAAAATCAAGCGGAAGATGGAGAACAGTTACAAACTCCGCCAAAAGGAAAAAAGGACGAACTTCATTCTGAATTCCCGCCAAATATGTTGAACAAGAAAAATACGTTCGATACCTTTGTCATCGGGTCCGGTAACCGCTTTGCCCATGCAGCCTCACTCGCTGTAGCAGAGGCACCGGCGAAGGCCTACAATCCATTATTTATTTATGGAGGCGTTGGGTTAGGAAAAACCCATCTGATGCATGCGATCGGCCACTATGTACTCGAACACAATCCGTCAGCCAAGGTTGTTTATTTATCTTCTGAGAAATTTACAAATGAATTTATTAATTCAATTCGTGACAATAAGGCTGAGGCATTTCGCAATAAGTATCGCAGTGTTGATGTTCTTTTAATTGATGATATTCAGTTTCTGGCTGGAAAAGAATCAACCCAGGAGGAATTCTTCCACACATTTAATACACTTCATGAGGAAAGCAAACAGATCGTTATTTCCAGCGATCGTCCGCCGAAAGAGATTCCAACATTGGAGGACCGCTTGCGCTCTCGTTTTGAATGGGGCTTGATCACCGACATTACACCGCCGGACTTAGAGACAAGAATTGCGATTTTGCGCAAAAAGGCCAAAGCCGACGGACTGGATATTCCGAATGAGGCAATGCTTTATATTGCCAATCAAATTGATTCCAATATCCGCGAACTGGAAGGTGCCCTAATCAGGGTCGTCGCTTATTCGTCGTTAATTAATAAAGACATTAATGCAGACCTGGCAGCTGAAGCATTAAAAGACATTATTCCAAGCTCAAAGCCTAAGATTATTACCGTTCAGGAAATTCAGCGTATAGTTGGTGAGCATTACAATGTGAAGTTAGAGGATTTCAAAGCAAGGAAACGGACGAAATCTGTAGCCTTTCCAAGGCAAATTGCTATGTTCCTGTCACGGGAACTGACAGACCTTTCCCTGCCGAAAATCGGTGAGGAATTTGGCGGAAGAGATCATACTACCGTCATTCATGCTCACGAAAAGATTTCTAACCTGTTGAAAACAGATACACAATTACAACGGCAGGTAAAGGATATCCAGGAAGAATTGAAAGTTTAACGTCTATTTATCTTTAGGAATCATTTTTTTTCCATTCTATAACTCACAAGTCTGTGCATAACTTTCATTCACTTACCCACAGTCTGTCCACATGTGGATAGACTGTGTTTTCCCGTTCCGTTCCTAGTTATCCACATAATCACAGGCCCTATTACTATTACTACTATTTTTTTAAAAAAAATAAATAATATATAAAGAGTTACTACGGAGGTTAGACATGAAATTTATAATCCAACGCGATCACTTAGTTCAAAGTGTTCAAGATGTGATGAAAGCTGTATCAAGCAGAACAACGATCCCAATCTTAACCGGAATAAAAATCGTTGCTACCGATGAAGGTGTAACTTTAACAGGAAGTGACTCTGATGTTTCGATAGAATCTTTCATTCCTAAGGATGAGGAAGATAAAGTCATTGTTGAAATACAACAGCCAGGTGCAATCGTATTACAAGCTAAGTTTTTTAGTGAAATTGTAAAAAAACTTCCTACAGACCAAGTTGAAATTGAAGTTCATCAATCAATGCAAACCGTTATCCGTTCCGGAACAGCTGAATTTAACTTAATTGGCTTGGATGCTGATGAATATCCACATCTGCCCCAAGTAGAGGAAGACAATATTTTCAAAATCCCTACAGACCTGTTAAAAGCAATCATTCGACAAACAGTTTTTGCAGTGTCCACCTCAGAAACACGACCTATCTTGACAGGTGTCAACTGGAAAATTGAAAATAATGAATTAATCTGTATTGCAACAGACAGTCATCGACTTGCTTTAAGAAAAGCACCTATTGAATTGGCTGCGGATGCAACATACAATGTCGTCATTCCTGGGAAAAGTCTAAATGAATTAAGTAAAATTCTTGCTGAAAATAACGAAGCGATTGAAATTGTTATTACAGAAAACCAAATTTTATTTAAAGCGAAGCATTTATTATTTTTCTCAAGACTGCTGGAAGGAAACTATCCTGATACATCGAGACTTATTCCCTCCGAAAGCAAAACTGATATTGTTTTAAAAACAAAGGAATTTCTACAGGCTATTGATCGAGCATCATTGCTGGCAAGAGAAAGCCGCAATAATGTTGTTAAGCTATCAACAGCTGAAACAGGCGAGATTGAAATATCGTCCATTACTCCCGAAGTCGGGAAAGTAGTTGAAGATATAAAGAGTGAGTCAATTGAAGGAGAAGAACTGAAGATCTCCTTTAGTGCAAAATATATGATGGATGCACTAAAAGCATTAGAAGGCACTGATATTAAGATTAGCTTTACCGGTGCAATGAGACCGTTCATTATTCAACCGATGAATGATGAATCTACACTTCAGCTAATCCTGCCAGTCAGAACATATTAACAAGAAAGGCGCTGGATCTGGACACTAGTCAGAATTCAGAAGTCCAATACTTTCTTAATCAGTCCAACAGAGAGCTGCCGCGATTTGCCGGTAGCTTTTCCTGTGGATTTGCAAAAAATTGTAGAATATTGCAACCCATACTGTTTTGTTTAATACAAAAATGTTTGCTATAATTAAACATTAGGTCAAATTCCATGAAAGAGTGAATTGAGATGGAACAGATTAAAATTGATACGGAGTATATTACTCTTGGCCAGTTTTTGCAGCTTGCGGATCTAATATCTACAGGCGGCATGGCCAAATGGTTTTTAGGCGAATATGAAGTGCTGGTTAACGGAGAACAAGATCAGCGACGTGGAAGAAAGCTCCGTCATGGTGATAAGATTGAAATCAAAGCAGTAAATAAAATCTTTACCATCATCCAATAAGTCAAACATGCGGCCGACAGACTGCCCTATGGCAAAGGCTGATATTAGATATTGGATAGTCCCGCCACGAGACAAGCGCTTCCGCTTTTCTATTTTGTAAAGGATGAAGTGGATGTTTATTAAACAATTACACTTAAAAAATTATCGTAATTATGATCAACTGGATATCTCTTTTGAGAATAATGTGAATGTGATTCTCGGTGAAAATGCCCAAGGAAAAACAAATGTAATGGAGTCAATCTATGTTTTAGCGATGGCAAAATCACACCGGACATCAAATGATAAAGATCTTATTCGCTGGGATGAGGAATATGCTAAAATAGAGGGAAGAGTACAGAAAAAAAATGGCTCTGTCCCGATGGAATTAATCATTTCAAAAAAGGGAAAAAGAGCAAGGTTTAATCATATTGAACAGAAAAGGCTCAGTCAGTACGTAGGAAATATGAATGTCGTCATGTTTGCGCCTGAGGATCTTAATCTTGTTAAAGGCAGTCCCCAAATAAGACGGCGTTTTATTGATATGGAGATTGGGCAGATTTCGCCTGTCTACCTGCATGAAATGAGTCAATTAAATAAGATTTTGCAGCAAAGAAATCAATACTTAAAACTGCTTCAAGTAAAAAAGCAAACAGACGAAACAATGTTGGAAGTTTTAACAGAACAATTTATTCAATCAGCGGCTAAAATCACAATCAAGCGATTCGAGTTCCTCCATTTGTTGCAAAATTGGGCGCAACCGATTCATAAGGGCATCTCCAGAGGACTCGAAATGCTAAAAATCAAGTATAAATCATCCGCAAATGTATCAGAAGAGCAAGATTTGTCGATGATGATTGATGTATATAAAAATAAATTTGCACAGGTAAGACAACGAGAAATGGATCGTGGCGTTACTTTGTTTGGGCCGCAGCGTGATGATTTAATTTTTTATGTCAACGATCGCGATGTACAGACTTTTGGCTCGCAAGGGCAGCAAAGGACAACAGCGTTATCGATCAAATTAGCTGAAATTGAGCTCATCCATTCCGAAATTGGAGAATATCCAATTCTATTATTGGATGATGTTCTGTCGGAGCTTGATGATTATAGACAGTCACATTTATTAAATACGATACAGGGGAAAGTTCAAACCTTTGTCACAACAACAAGCGTTGATGGAGTCGATCATCAAACTTTAAAGGAGGCATCCACTTTCCATGTGAAACAAGGCACGATGGAAAGAATACAGTGAGGTGATAATTTGTATCTTTATTTAGGTGACGACATTCTAGTTAAGACACGAGATATTATTGCCATTATTGACAAGAAAAGTATTAAATCTTCAACAATTATGGAAAATTTTCATCATCACCGGACAGATACCTCATTTTACGAAAGGCAGGAACTTGCTAAATCCATTATCGTGACAACAGAACAAATCTATTATTCCCCATTAGCAACAAGCACTTTGAAAAAAAGGACACAAAAACTATCCATATAGGACTTTATATATAAAAGCTGTATTCGTAAAGTTTGTTGTTAAAATTTAAAGGCCAATTTTAACGTGCAATCAGGTATTTTGAG
>CALGSR010000342.1 GCA_937902115.1 uncultured Bacillus sp.
TCATATTTACTTCTAATCCTGCAGCTTGTAATGCACGAATTGCTGCTTCACGACCAGCACCAGGACCTTTAACAGTAACTTCTAAAGTTTTCATACCATGTTCCATAGAAGCTTTAGCTGCAGTTTCAGCTGCCATTTGAGCTGCATATGGTGTTGATTTACGAGATCCTTTAAAACCTAACGCACCTGCACTTGACCATGAAAGAGCATTTCCATGAACATCAGTGATCGTTACGATTGTGTTATTAAAAGTTGAACGAATGTGTGCAACACCTGATTCTATATTCTTTTTCACACGACGTTTGCGTGTATTTGTTTTACGAGCCATTTATAGTACCTCCTTTACCGATTATTTCTTCTTGTTCGCTACAGTCTTACGAGGACCTTTGCGTGTACGAGCATTGTTTTTAGTATTTTGTCCGCGAACCGGTAAACCACGACGATGACGTAAACCGCGGTAGCAGCCGATTTCCATTAGACGTTTAATGTTAAGGGATACTTCACGGCGAAGGTCACCTTCTACTTTTAATTTGTCAATGATGTCACGGATTTTATTTAATTCGTCTTCCGTAAGGTCACGAACACGTGTGTTTTCAGAAACACCTGCTTCAGCTAAAACCTTTTGAGCAGTATTTTTACCAATACCATAGATGTAAGTTAATGAAATAACAATACGTTTTTCACGTGGAATATCTACACCAGCAATACGTGCCATAAATATAGAGCACCTCCTTTTAATTAGCCTTGTTTTTGTTTATGTTTAGGGTTTTCACAGATAACCATAACTTTTCCGCGTCTGCGGATAACTTTACACTTTTCGCAGATCGGTTTGACTGATGGTCTAACTTTCATTATCCTAACCTCCTTAATAGTACGGAGTGCAATGAGATTATTTATAACGGTAAGTGATTCTTCCGCGCGTTAAATCATATGGAGAAAGTTCCACAGTTACTTTATCACCTGGTAAAATCCGAATGAAGTGCATTCTAATTTTACCGGAAACATGAGCTAAAATAGTATGACCATTTTCCAACTCAACTTTAAACATCGCATTGGGCAATGTTTCAATAACCGTACCTTCTATCTCAATTACATCGTCTTTCGACATCGAACGTGCTCCCTTCTTTTAAACTCTTTCATCGGGAATGCAAGAAATGAGTCCTTCGTTCATTGAAGCACAGATGCTGTCACGAAACCCATTATAACCTCTAAAGAAAAGAAATGCATCTGTTTTGAACAAACTGTTCCGCACCCATGCCTGACTGTCTTTATCAGTATACTTTAGGTATATAATTCCTGCTTATCGGACCTTTTAAGAGCCTTCTGCATGACTTCAAGTTCCCATGATGGGTTTAACAAAATTATTGCAAGCCCGCGAGTAACTTATCTAAATCAGCAAACACCTTGTTAATATCCTGCTGACCATTAATATTGCGCAAATATCCTTTTGTGTCATAGAAATCTAATAAAGGTTTTGTTTGCGCGATATTAACCTGAAGACGATTTTCAACTGTTTCAGCATTATCATCAGCACGCTGATATAACTCACCGCCGCAGCGATCACATACTCCATCCTGTTTAGGAGGATTAAACACTAAGTGATAAGTTGAGCCGCAAGATTTGCAAATGCGTCTGCCAGTTAAACGTTCCATAAGGATAGTTTGATCAACGTCAATATTAATAACGTAATTAATCTTTCTATCTAATGAAGAAGTAATTTCTTCTAGAGCTTCAGCTTGAGCAACTGTTCTAGGAAATCCATCAAGCAAGTATCCTTTTGCACAATCATCTTTGCTTAAGCGTTCACGAACAATTCCGATTGTAACTTCATCAGGTACTAATGCACCTTGATCCATAAAAGACTTTGCTTGTAGACCTAATTCTGTTCCCTCTTTAATTGCTGCACGGAACATGTCGCCTGTTGAAATATGAGGAATACCATATTTATCAACAATTTTCTCAGCTTGTGTACCTTTTCCGGCACCAGGGAGCCCCATCAATACTAAATTCATAAGTATTCCCCCTCGGACAAAGTTGGTTTTTTAGGGAACTTAGGGTCCCCAATAAAACCAATTATTTAATAAAACCTTTATAGTGACGTTTAACTAATTGTGACTCTAATTGCTTCATTGTTTCTAAGGCAACCCCTATAACAATCAGCAAGCTGGTTCCACCTATTTGTGCGGATTGCGGCAAGCCGGCAATATCCGTAAAGAGAATAGGAAGCACAGCAATAATTGTTAAGAAAATAGAGCCAACAAAAGTTAATCGGTAAAGTACGCTTGTTAAGTATTCCTGTGTGTTTTTACCAGGACGGATTCCAGGAATATAACCGCCTTGTTTTTTTAGATTATCTGCAATATTCTCCGGATTCACCTGAATAAATGCATAGAAATACGTAAAGGCAATAATCAATACAGCATACACAGCCATGCCTATCGGATGTGTATAATCAAATATCTTTTGAATCCAAAGTGTTACATCATTTTGTTCAAAGAAGGACGCAATCGTTCTTGGTGTAACGATAAATGACACAGCGAAAATGACAGGAATAACTCCAGCAGCATTTACCTTTAACGGTAAGTGTGTAGATTGTCCGCCAACCTGATTACGACCGGCCATTTGTCGTTTAGCATATTGAATTGGAATCTTTCTTAATGCTTGAAGAACAAAAATTGCACCGACAACAATTGCAATAATGGCAATAACGATTAATACAATCGTAATGATACGAATGAATAAATCATCACCAACATCCGTGAACTGCTGTGCATATATTTGATTAATAATGTTTGGAATACCGGCTACAATCCCTGCAAAGATGATAATAGAAATTCCATTTCCAACACCTTTTGCCGTGATTTGTTCACCTAACCACATTAAGAATGCCGTACCGGCAGTTAAAACAACCGCTATTATCAAATACGTACTTACACCCGGATTTGTAATTAACAGACCACCTGCCATATTATTAAATCCATAGGACATTCCAAAAGCTTGGATGAATCCAAGTACGATTGTAAAATAACGTGTAAATTGTGCTAATTTACGACGTCCAACTTCTCCTTGCTTTGACCATTCAGTAAACTTAGGTACTACATCCATCTGCAATAGCTGGATAATAATCGAAGCTGTAATGTAAGGCATAATACCCATGGCCAGAATGGAGAAGTTTTGTAATGCGCCGCCACCAAATGTATTCAGTACTCCAAAAACACTTAGCTGATCCTGTGACGCCAGAAATTCTGCATTCACATTCGGTACAGGGATAAATGTACCGATGCGAAATACAATCAGCATCAATAGGGTAAATATAATTTTCCGTCTGATATCACCCACGCGCATAAAATTGGAGATTGTCTGAAACATTAAATCACCTCTGCAGTACCGCCAGCAGCTTCGATAGCTTCTTTAGCAGCAGAAGAGAATTTATGAGCTTTTACTGTAAGCTTTTTCTCTACATTACCTTTTGCAAGAATTTTGATTCCTGACTTTTCATTGCTGACTAAACCAATTTCAAGTAATAATTCTGGAGTTACTTCAGAACCATCTTCGAAACGGTTTAATACATCAAGGTTAACAATTGCATATTCTTTACGGTTAATATTTGTAAAACCACGTTTTGGTAAACGACGGTATAAAGGTGTTTGACCACCCTCGAAGCCAAGACGTACTCCGCCGCCTGAACGAGCGTTTTGACCTTTATGACCTTTACCAGCAGTTTTACCATTACCTGAACCAATACCGCGTCCTTTACGTTTCCGCGTTGCGCGTGAACCTTCTGCAGGTTTTAATTCATGAAGTTTCATTTTGGCACCTCCTTATTGAAGAAGAATGATATTAAATTTCTTTGACTGTAACTAGGTGAGCAACTTTATTGATCATTCCGCGGATAGCGGGATTATCTTGATGCTCAACAGTTTGACTAATTTTACGTAATCCAAGAGCTTCGACTGTTTTAACTTGGTCACCTTTGCGACCAATCACGCTACGAGTGAGGGTAATTTGTAATTTATTTGCCATTTTATTTCCCTCCTTATCCTAACAGTTCTTCCACTGATTTTCCACGTAATTTCGCAACTTCTTCAGCACGTTTTAATTGACTTAAACCTTCTAAAGTTGCACGAACCATATTAATTGGTGTATTTGAACCTAATGACTTAGAAAGAATGTCACCGACACCAGCTAATTCTAATACAGCACGAACTGGTCCGCCAGCGATAACTCCTGTACCTTCATAAGCAGGTTTTAGAAGGATTTCACCAGCACCGAAATGTCCAATTACTTCGTGTGGAATTGAAGTACCAACCATTGGTACGTTAATTAAGTTTTTCTTAGCATCTTCGATTGCTTTACGGATTGCATCTGGAACTTCTTGAGCTTTACCAGTACCGAAACCAACGTGGCCATTCTTATCGCCAACTACAACAAGAGCAGTAAAACGGAAGCGACGACCACCTTTAACAACCTTTGCTACACGGTTAACCGTAACAACGCGTTCTTCTAGTTCAAGCTTATTTGCATCAATACGACTCATCTTTATGTGTCCCTCCTTTAACTATTAGAATTCTAAACCGTTCTCACGGGCAGCATCTGCCAACGCTTTAATACGTCCGTGATATAAGTAGCCTCCGCGGTCAAAAACAACAGTTTTAACACCTTTTTCGACTGCGCGTTTTGCTACAAGTTCTCCGACTTTAACTGCAGCATCAGAATTACTTGCTGACTCAACATTTACATCTTTATCTAATGTAGAAGCACTTGCTAGAGTTACTCCGTTTACATCATCGATTAATTGCGCGTAAATGTGTTTGTTAGAACGGAACACGTTTAAACGAGGACGTGCAGCAGTTCCGCTTAATTTCGTACGCACACGTGCGTGTCTTTTTTTACGAACTGCATTTTTATCAGCCTTCGTAATCATTTATGTCACTCCTTTCGTTTAGCTATGCGGCATTATTTACCTGTTTTACCTTCTTTACGGCGTACAAATTCACCTTCATAACGAATTCCTTTACCTTTATACGGCTCAGGAGGACGAACGTCACGAATGTTTGCTGCTATAGCACCAACACGCTCTTTATTGATCCCTTTGACAATAACCTTTGTGTTAGCAGGTACATCGATTTCAATACCTTCTTCAGGTTCGATTTCAACAGGGTGAGAGTAACCAACGTTTAAAACTAGCTTTTTACCTTGCTTCTGAGCACGATAACCGACACCGATAAGCTCAAGAGACTTTTCAAAGCCTTTGGATACACCTTCAACCATGTTAAAAAGAAGTGCGCGAGTTGTACCGTGCAATGCGCGATGTTCTTTAACATCAGATGGACGAGTTACATTAATCACGTTCTCTTCCACATTGATTGTAATATCTGGATTAAAAGTATTTGTTAATTCACCTTTAGGTCCTTTTACAGTAACAGTGTTATTGTTAATTGTAATAGTAACACCAGATGGAATTTCAATTGGTTTTCTACCTATACGAGACATTAATTGCACCTCCATTCATTAAAAAATCTATTACCAAACGTATGCTAACACTTCTCCGCCAACTTTATTCGCACGGGCTTCTTTATCAGTAAGAACGCCTTGAGAAGTAGATACTAATGCGATACCAAGACCATTTAATACGCGTGGAACTTCATCAGCCTTTGCATAAACACGCAAACCAGGTTTACTGATTCTTTTAAGGCCTGTAATAACACGCTCATTATTAACCCCGTATTTAAGGAAAATACGGATAATTCCTTGTTTGTTATCTTCAATAAATTCAACGTCACGAACGAAACCTTCACGCTTAAGAATATCAGCGATCTCTTTTTTGATATTAGAAGCAGGAACTTCTAATTTTTCGTGACGGACCATATTTGCATTACGGATTCGAGTAAGCAAATCTGCAATTGGATCTGTCATGACCATTGTTTTTTACCTCCTTCCCAGAATGGGGTTTTACCAGCTAGCTTTTTTAACACCAGGAATTTGACCCTTATAAGCTAATTCACGGAAACAAATACGGCAAAGTTTAAATTTGCGGTATACAGAATGCGGACGTCCGCAACGCTCGCAGCGTGTATATTCTTGCACTTTAAACTTAGGCGTACGTTTTTGTTTAGCAATCATTGACTTTTTAGCCACGTTTTCGCCTCCCTCTATTTAGCGATTACTTTTGGAACGGCATTCCGAATTGAGTTAATAGCTCACGAGCTTCTTCATCAGTATTAGCTGTAGTTACAATAACAATATCCATACCACGAACTTTGCTTACTTTATCGTAATCAATTTCAGGGAAGATTAATTGTTCTTTTACACCTAGAGTGTAGTTACCGCGTCCATCAAATGATTTTTTTGAAATTCCGCGGAAGTCACGTACACGTGGAAGTGATACAGAAACTAATTTATCGAAGAACTCATACATACGCTCACCGCGTAGAGTTACTTTTGCACCGATTGGCATTCCTTCACGAAGACGGAACCCAGCAATTGAATTTTTGGCACGAGTGATTAATGGTTTTTGACCAGAAATCAACGCTAACTCTTCTACTGCGTTATCAAGTACTTTTGCGTTTTGAACAGCATCACCAACACCCATGTTAATGACAATTTTATCAATCTTAGGCACTTGCATAACTGATTTATAGTTAAACTTGCTCATTAGAGCAGGAGTAATTTCTTTTACAAATTTTTCTTTTAGGCGGGTCATGATACGTACCTCCCTTCTACTTTTGACTATTTATCTAGAATTTCACCGGATTTTTTCGCTACGCGTACTTTCTTACCATCAACAACTTGGTAACCAACACGGGTTGGCACACCTGTTTTAGGATCGATAGGCATAACGTTTGATACATGAATAGGTGCTTCTTGGCTGATGATTCCACCTTGTGGATTCACTTGAGACGGCTTAGTATGTTTCTTTACGATGTTCACGCCTTCTACGAGAACACGATCTTTCTTAGGGAAAGAAGCAAGAATTACACCTGTTTTGCCTTTGTCTTTGCCGGAGATAACCATTACTTTATCACCTTTTTTTACATGCATCTGTTTGCACCTCCTTAAAGGCAATTAGTTTTTAATTATAATACTTCTGGAGCTAAAGAAATAATTTTCATAAAGTTGCTGTCACGTAGTTCACGAGCAACTGGTCCAAAGATACGAGTTCCACGAGGGCTCTTATCATCACGGATAATTACACATGCGTTTTCATCAAAACGAATGTATGAGCCATCAGGACGACGAGCGCCGCTCTTTGTTCTTACGATAACTGCTTTAACAATGTCACCTTTTTTAACAACGCCTCCTGGTGTTGCTTGTTTCACAGTACATACGATTACATCACCAATATTGGCAGTTTTACGTCCAGAACCACCAAGGACCTTAATAGTAAGTACTTCACGAGCACCAGAGTTGTCAGCAACTTTTAAACGTGATTCTTGTTGAATCATGCGTGTAACCTCCCTTCGGGAAAAAGCTTATTCCGTCCAATTATTAAATAATAACTGCTTCTTCAACAACCTCTAAAAGGCGGAAGCGTTTTGTAGCTGATAATGGGCGAGTTTCCATAATGCGAACGATATCGCCAATTTTAGCTTGGTTTTGCTCATCATGAGCTTTGAATTTTTTAGAGTATTTTACGCGTTTGCCATATAACGGATGCTTTTTGTGTGTTTCAACCACAACAGTAATGGTTTTATCCATTTTGTCTGAAACAACACGCCCAGTATACACTTTGCGTTGGTTACGTTCACTCATTTGCGAACCTCCTCTCGGTTTATCAGTTAACGCCAATTTCTCTTTGACGAATCACAGTTTTCATGCGAGCAATCGCTTTGCGCACTTCACGAATTTGAGCAGTATTTTCAAGTTGCCCAGTCGCCAATTGAAAGCGTAGGTTGAAAAGCTCTTCTTTAAGAGACTTAACTTTTTGTTCTATTTCAGCAGTGGTAAGGTCACGAATTTCATTAGCTTTCATTTGATTCACCACCAATTTCTTCTCGTTTTACAAACTTACATCTAATTGGAAGTTTGTGTGCAGCAAGACGTAATGCTTCACGCGCAGTTTCCTCAGGGACACCCGCGATTTCAAACATTATTTTGCCAGGTTTTACAACTGCAACCCATCCTTCAGGAGCACCTTTACCGGAACCCATCCGTACTTCTAGAGGTTTAGCAGTAAAAGGTTTATGAGGGAAAATTTTGATCCAAACTTTACCGCCACGTTTCATATAACGTGTCATTGCGATACGGGCTGCTTCAATTTGACGGTTTGTAATCCATGATGCATCAATTGCTTGAAGACCATATTCGCCGAATGTTACTTCAGCGCCACCTTTAGTTTGACCGCGCATTTTGCCACGGTGTACACGGCGGTACTTAACGCGTTTTGGCAATAACATTATTATTTGCCTCCTTCCTCAGTTTTCTTCTTTGTAGGAAGGACTTCTCCTTTATATATCCATACTTTTACGCCAAGTTTACCATAAGTTGTATCAGCTTCAGCTGTAGCGTAATCAATATCAGCACGTAAAGTATGAAGAGGAACTGTTCCTTCGCTATATGACTCAGAACGAGCGATGTCTGCACCGCCTAGACGACCTGATACCATTGTTTTAATACCTTTAGCCCCTGCGCGCATTGCACGTTGGATAACTTGCTTTTGAGCACGACGGAAAGATACACGATTTTCTAATTGACGAGCGATATTTTCAGCAACTAATTTCGCATCGATATCAGCCTTTTTGATTTCAAGAATGTTAATATGAACGCGTTTGCCAGTAAGTGCATTTAAAGCCTTACGAAGTGATTCTACTTCTGTACCACCCTTACCAATTACCATTCCAGGCTTTGCTGTATGAACAGTAATGTTCAGACGGTTAGCAGCACGTTCGATTTCAACCTTAGATACAGAAGCGTCTTTTAAACGTTTTGTAATGTACTCACGTACTTTAAGGTCTTCATGTAATAATTCAGCATAGTCTTTACCTGCGTACCATCTGGATTCCCAATCACGAATGACTCCGATACGCAATCCGACTGGATTTACTTTTTGACCCACTAATTATCCCTCCTTCTTCTCTGATAAAACGATAGTAATATGACTCGTACGCTTATTAATCTGGCTAGCACGACCTTGAGCACGCGGACGGAAACGTTTCATAGTCGGTCCTTCGTCAACAAATGCCTGTGCTACAACTAAATTGTTAGCGTCCATTTCATAGTTATGCTCTGCATTTGCCAAAGCAGAATTTAATACTTTCTCTACGATTGGTGAAGCTGCTTTTGGAGTAAGTTTCAAAATAGCAACTGCTTCACCAACTTGCTTTCCTCGAATTAAATCTACGACTAAACGAGCTTTACGAGGAGCAATACGAACTGTTCTTGCAACAGCTTTTGCTTGCATATGAATGCCCTCCTCTCATTAACGTCTTGTTTTCTTATCATCACTTGCGTGCCCTCTATATGCACGTGTTGGCGCGAATTCACCAAGCTTGTGACCGACCATATCTTCAGTACAATATACAGGAACATGTTTACGACCATCATAAACAGCAATTGTATGTCCAATGAATTGCGGGAAGATCGTAGAACGGCGAGACCAAGTTTTAATTACTTGTTTGCCATTTGTTTCATTTATCTTTTCGATCTTTGTCATTAAATGCCCATCAACAAAAGGTCCTTTTTTTAAGCTGCGACCCATGAGTGAACCTCCCTTCGCGATTGTGCTACGGCCAATCTCTTGAACCGTAGTTCAATCCCGTTATTTTTTACGACGACGTACGATAAATTTATCTGATTTGTTTGTTTTCTTACGTGTTTTTGCACCAAGAGTTGGTTTACCCCATGGAGACATCGGTGATTTACGTCCGATAGGAGTACGTCCTTCACCACCACCATGTGGGTGATCGTTAGGGTTCATAACAGATCCACGAACAGTCGGGCGTTTACCTAACCAGCGAGAACGACCTGCTTTACCGATATGAATAAGTTCATGTTGCTCATTACCAACTTGACCTACAGTTGCACGGCAAGTTGCTAAAATCATACGAACTTCTCCAGAGTTTAAACGAACTAGTACGTATTTACCTTCTTTACCAAGTACTTGTGCACTTGTTCCTGCAGAACGTACTAATTGACCGCCTTTACCTGGTTTTAATTCAATGTTGTGAACTACAGTACCGACAGGGATGTTAACTAAAGGAAGTGCATTACCTACTTTAATATCTGCATCCGCACCTGATACAATCTCCATACCAACTTTAAGGTTTTTTGGAGCTAGGATATATCTTTTTTCACCGTCTACGTAATTGATTAATGCAATATTAGCAGAACGGTTTGGATCATACTCAATTGTGGCAACGCGTCCTGGAATGCCGTCTTTATCGCGTTTAAAATCGATAATACGGTATTGACGCTTATGACCGCCACCATGATGACGAACTGTTAACTTACCTTGGTTGTTACGACCACCTTTTCTATGCAATGGAGCAAGCAAAGATTTTTCCGGTGTGTCTGTTGTGATTTCAGCGAAATCAGAGCCAGTCATGCCGCGACGACCATTGGAGGTAGGTTTGTATTTTTTAATCGCCATTCTATTTCCCTCCTCTTCTTATCGTTGAATAATATTATTCAAAAATTTCAATAGTATCACTGTCAGCAGTTAGTTTAACAATCGCTTTACGACGTTTGTTTGTGTAACCACCAAATTTACCCATGCGTTTAAATTTACCCTTGTAGTTCATGATGTTTACTTTCTCAACTTTTACGCTGAAAATTTCTTCAACAGCATCTTTAACTTGAGTTTTGTTCGCTCTCAAATCAACTTCAAAAGTATATTTTTTATCAGCCATAATGTCAGTAGAACGTTCAGTGATCACGGGGCGCTTAATTACATCGCGTGCATCCATTATGCAAGCACCTCCTCTACTTTTTCCACTGCAGCTTTTGTAAGAATCAATTTATCGTGATTTAACACATCTAAAACGTTGATTCCATCTGCAGTTAAAACTGTAACACCAGGAATATTACGTGCAGATAATGCTACATTTTCATCAAGATCCGCAGTAACGATTAATGCCTTTGAGTTTACAGAAAGTGCGTTTAACACACCTTTAAATTCCTTTGTTTTAGGAGCTTCGAAAGCTAAGCCTTCTAGAACTAAAACATTTTCTTCCAACACCTTAGAAGATAAAGCAGATTTAATTGCCAATCGGCGTACTTTCTTAGGTAATTTGTAGCTATAGCTACGAGGTACAGGACCGAACACAGTACCACCGCCACGCCATTGTGGTGATCTGATAGAACCTTGACGCGCACGTCCAGTTCCTTTTTGACGCCATGGTTTACGTCCACCACCGGCTACTTCAGAGCGGATTTTTGTTTTATGTGTCCCTTGACGAAGGGACGCTCTTTGCATAACAACTGCTTCAAATAAAACATGGTTGTTAGGCTCAATTCCAAATACAGACTCATTAAGTTCAATATCACTTACTTTCGTACCGTTTTGGTTATATAATGCAACTTTCGGCATACTTTTTTCCTCCTTTCTGCCTTAATTATTACGCTTTAATCGCACTTTTAATTTTTAGTAATGTTTTTTTAGGACCAGGTACATTTCCTTTAATTAATAAAAGGTTACGTTCAGTATCAACTTTTACAACTTGAAGGTTTTGAACAGTAACTTGTTCTCCACCCATACGGCCTGGTAATAGTTTACCTTTAAACACTCTGTTTGGAGCTACAGGTCCCATTGAACCAGGACGACGATGGTAACGAGAACCGTGAGCCATAGGTCCGCGGGATTGTCCGTGACGCTTAATAGCACCTTGGAATCCTTTCCCTTTCGAGATACCTGTTACATCTATTGTTTCGCCTTCTGCGAAAATATCTACTTTGACTTCTTGACCAACTTCATATGCTGCTAAGTCAACTCCGCGGAATTCGCGAACGAAGCGCTTAGGAGCAGTATCCGCTTTTGCAGCATGGCCTTTTTCAGGTTTGTTCGCTAATTTTTCACGTTTATCTTCAAAGCCGATTTGAATCGCTTCGTAACCGTCAGTTTCAGCGGTTTTCTTTTGAAGAACTACGTTGTTAACAGCTTCTACTACAGTAACCGGGATAAGGTCACCATTTTCAGCAAATACTTGAGTCATACCGATCTTTCTTCCTAAGATTCCTTTGGTCATATCAGTCACACCTCCTGTTAATTTTCTTCTTTTATTTATTCAACTTATAGTTTAATTTCAATATCTACACCCGATGGTAAATCCAAACGCATTAATGAATCAACTGTTTGTGGAGTTGGATTTACAATATCAATTAAACGTTTGTGTGTACGCATCTCGAATTGCTCACGAGAATCTTTGTACTTATGAACCGCACGTAAAACTGTATACACTGATTTCTCAGTTGGTAACGGGATTGGACCTGATACTGCAGCGCCAGAACGTTTTGCAGTTTCAACAATCTTCTCAGCCGATTGATCGAGAATTCTGTGATCATACGCTTTTAAACGGATACGAATTTTTTGTTTTGCCATTACTTTCCCTCCTTTTCGCCTACATTATTATAGACATTCTCCGCAGAAATTTCCCGGATACACTCGCCATGGCAAAGCGGCCGGGTGTATCAGCAACCTCCTGCATCATCGCAGTCAAAGACCAACATTGTCTATTATACAAAAAACATAAAGCAATTGCAACAAAAATTATTTTATTCTTTATGTCTTGAACACTTTTTCTATTATAAAGGCTTGAAGGTCATTTTTCAAGTTTTTCTTGTGCTTTTATTTAATCTAGTTGTTTGTTGTTTGTATTCAATCTACCTTTGCGCAAAGGATGTTTCTGAATGCCGCTGCAAAAGATATTAAAACTAGTTTCTTCTATATATATGACCATTTGTTCAAGAGCTGGTTTCTATTTCATAGTGTTATTATTCAAAAGGAACGAGACAAAGGAACCACCCCTCCTGTCCCAATCAAAAAAGCAGATGAGTCGTCACCCATCTGCTTTTTATTTAAAATTTATGCTTATGCTTTTTCAATAGTAGCAACTGATCCAGCGCCTACTGTACGGCCACCTTCACGAATTGAGAACTTAGTTCCTTCTTCAATAGCGATTGGAGCGATAAGTTCTACAGTCATTTCAATGTTATCGCCAGGCATAACCATTTCAACGCCTTCTGGAAGTTGAATGATGC
>CALGSR010000343.1 GCA_937902115.1 uncultured Bacillus sp.
AGCTCTTTTCTCAATAAATTTCTAACAACATCATCCTTTATGCAAGAACAATCAGCTTTTTTACTCCAAAACAACAATGTTTGAGAAAAGAGCCTATATAGATTAGCGATTCACAGGGTATTAAAGCTTTTATCCTGTTATCAATCGTTCTAGTGAATTTTTTCCGTTAAATACGAAATGCATATAGATTAGGACATTATGCCAAAGGAAAGTGAAGGTGACGGATATGGCTTTGGAACAAAATTCAGTTCCTGAACAGTCTTATGAAGCCGATCAAATACAAGTCCTTGAGGGGCTTGAGGCCGTACGAAAACGCCCCGGAATGTATATCGGTTCAACAAGTTCAAGAGGTCTTCATCATTTAGTCTGGGAAATCGTCGATAACAGTATTGATGAGGCACTGGCAGGTTATTGCTCGGAAATTAACGTGATCATCGAAGAAGATAATAGTATTACCGTGACGGATAATGGACGCGGGATCCCAGTTGGCATCCATGAGAAAACAGGTCGTCCAGCAGTTGAGACGATTTTAACTGTGCTGCATGCCGGAGGGAAATTTGGCGGCGGCGGTTATAAAGTTTCCGGCGGTCTGCATGGAGTAGGCGCCTCTGTTGTAAATGCCCTCTCTAGTGTGCTTGAGGTATGGATTCACCGTGACGGCCATATCTATTATCAGAAGTTTGAAAGGGGCGTCCCTGCCGCTGATTTGGAAATCACCGGTGATACAGAGAAAACAGGAACGATTACCCACTTTGTGCCTGACACAGAAATTTTTACAGAAACAATAGAATTTGACTATGAAATCCTTGCTACCAGAATCAGAGAATTAGCCTTCTTAAACCGTGGTTTAAATATTAACATTGAGGATAAACGAGTTGAGAATCGTAAAGCGGCGTACCATTATGAGGGCGGGATTAAATCATATGTCGAGCATTTAAACCGCTCAAAGGAAGTTCTATTTGAAGAACCAATTGATATTTTAGCGGACCGTGATGGAATTTCAGTGGAAATTGCGATGCAGTACAATGACAGCTATATTGGCAATATTTATTCGTTCGCCAATAATATTCATACGTACGAAGGCGGAACACATGAATCAGGGTTTAAATCAGCCCTTACAAGGGTCATTAACGATTATGCGCGGAAAAACGGCCTGCTGAAGGAAAATGAACAAAATCTTTCCGGGGAAGATGTCCGTGAAGGATTGGTTGCGATTGTTTCAATTAAGCACCCTGATCCGCAATTCGAAGGACAAACGAAGACAAAGCTCGGAAATTCAGAGGTTCGGACAATTACAGACTCTCTTTTCGCTGAACACTTAGAGAAGTTTTTATTGGAGAATCCTTCTGTTGCGAGAAAAATTGTCGAAAAGGGATTAATGGCGACTAGAGCAAGGCTTGCTGCGAAGAAGGCGCGCGAGTTAACAAGGAGAAAGAGTGCCTTGGAAGTATCCAGCCTTCCAGGGAAACTTGCGGATTGCTCATCAAGGGATCCCTCCATTAGTGAAATATATATCGTTGAGGGAGACTCTGCGGGAGGTTCTGCGAAACAAGGACGTGACCGCCACTTCCAGGCAATTCTGCCTTTAAGAGGGAAGATCCTCAACGTTGAAAAGGCACGCTTGGATCGGATTTTATCGAATAATGAAGTTAGGGCGATGATTACAGCTGCCGGTACAGGCATTGGCGAGGACTTCGATATTGCGAAAGCAAGATATCATAAGATTGTCATTATGACAGACGCCGATGTTGACGGTGCTCATATTCGAACGCTGCTGTTAACCTTCTTCTATCGCTATATGAGGAAAATTATTGAAGCGGGTTATATCTATATCGCTCAGCCACCGTTATATAAGGTGCAAGCCGGGAAAAAAATTGAGTATGCCTATAGTGACGTGGAACTTGAGGAGATAATGGCAGGATTCCCTGCGTCACCAAGGCCCAATTTACAGCGCTATAAAGGTCTCGGGGAAATGAATCCGGAACAACTTTGGGAAACGACGATGAATCCAGAAACGCGGACACTGCTTCAGGTAACTTTAAAGGACGCCATTGAGGCAGATGAAACCTTTGAAATGCTTATGGGTGACAAGGTTGAACCGCGCCGTCAATTCATTGAAGAGAATGCCTTATATGTTCAGAATCTTGATATATAAATTTTGCATGTTATAGAAATGAGCGGTATCGTTTCTAGTCGGGGAGGTATTATAGATGGATGAGACGCCGAATTCTCGAGTGAAAGAGATTAATATTAGCCAGGAAATGCGGAAATCCTTTTTGGATTATGCCATGAGTGTTATTGTATCCAGGGCGCTTCCGGATGTACGGGATGGTTTAAAGCCGGTCCACCGCCGTATTTTATATGCGATGCACGATCTAGGGATGCATTCAGATAAGCCTTATAAAAAGTCAGCCCGTATTGTCGGGGACGTAATCGGTAAGTATCATCCCCATGGGGATTCTGCGGTTTATGAAACAATGGTCCGGATGGCGCAGGATTTCAACTACCGCTATATGCTGGTAGACGGCCATGGAAACTTCGGCTCAATTGACGGGGACTCTGCAGCAGCGATGCGTTATACAGAGGCTAGAATGTCAAAAATCTCAATGGAACTGCTGCGAGATATCAATAAAGATACAATCGACTACCAGCCGAACTATGATGGCGAAGAGAAAGAGCCTGTCGTCATGCCAGCTAGATTTCCCAACCTACTCGTTAATGGGACATCTGGTATTGCAGTCGGGATGGCAACCAATATCCCACCGCACCAGTTGGGAGAGGTTATCGATGGTGTACTTGCAATAAGTAAGGATCCTGATCTTAGTATTCAAGAATTAATGGAAATTATACCTGGCCCGGATTTTCCCACCGGCGGACTAATCTTAGGCCGGAGCGGAATCCGCAAGGCTTATGAAACAGGCCGCGGATCGCTTAAAATGCGGGCAAAGGTTGAAATCGAGCAGAAATCAAACGGAAAAGAAGTTATCATCGTTAATGAAATTCCGTATCAGGTGAATAAGGCTAGATTAATTGAAAGAATCGCAGAATTAGTAAGAGAGAAAAAAATAGATGGAATTACTGACCTTCGTGATGAATCTGACCGTGAAGGTATGCGGATTGTAATTGAAGTACGTAAAGATGCAAATGCCAATGTGCTGCTAAACAATCTGTATAAGCAAACAGCATTGCAGACAAGTTTTGGTGTCAATATGCTTGCACTTGTTGATGGCGAGCCGAAAGTGTTGAATTTAAAGGAATGTCTTGTTCACTATCTTAATCACCAAAGGGTCGTGATTAGAAGAAGGACGGAATTTGAATTACGGAAAGCGGAAGCCCGTGCGCATATTTTAGAGGGATTGCGAATAGCTCTTGATCATTTAGATGCTGTGATCACTCTCATTCGAAATTCACAGACAACTGATATCGCCCGTACTGGATTAATGGAACAGTTTAATTTATCAGAAAAACAGGCCCAGGCTATCCTTGATATGCGCCTGCAGCGTTTAACCGGTTTGGAACGGGAGAAAATTGAAGAGGAATACCAAGGTTTAGTGGCACTGATCGCAGAGTTAAGGGCGATTTTGGCTGATGATGAAAAAATTCTTGAAATTATCCGCGAAGAATTAATCGAAGTTAAGGAACGCTTCAATGATGAGCGCCGTACTGAAATTACAGCAGGCGGCCTTGAAGATATTGAGGATGAAGATTTAATCCCGCAGGAAAATATTGTTATTACCTTAACACATAATGATTATATTAAACGCCTCCCTGTATCGACTTACCGTGCACAAAAGCGCGGCGGAAGAGGAATCCAGGGAATGGGAACGAATGATGATGATTTCGTTGAACATTTAATCACAACTTCAACCCATGATACGATTTTATTTTTCACCAATAAAGGCAAGGTATATCGTGCAAAGGGATATGAAATTCCAGAATTCGGCCGGACTGCGAAAGGAATTCCAATCATTAACCTGCTTGGAATTGAAAAGGATGAATGGATCAATGCCATTATTCCGGTTGCAGAATTTGAAGATGACTGGAACTTATTCTTTACAACAAAACATGGGATTTCAAAACGTTCGCCTATCACTTCATTTGCCCATATCCGGAACAACGGTTTAATTGCCCTCGGTTTACGGGAGGGAGATGAGCTCATCTCCGTTCGTTTAACGGATGGAAATAAGGATATTATTATTGGTACGAAAAAAGGTTTGTTAATTCGTTTCCACGAAACGGATGTACGTTCAATGGGCCGTACAGCCACAGGTGTTAAAGGGATAACACTTGCTGACGACGATGAGGTCGTTGGCATGGAGGTACTTGAGGAGAATTCAGAAGTCCTAATCGTAACTCAGAATGGTTACGGGAAACGAACCCCAGCTGAGGAGTACAGGCTGCAGCACAGGGGCGGTAAAGGAATTAAGACATGCAATATTACAGAAAAAAATGGCCCCCTTGTTTCAGTGGAAACTGTTACAGGTGAAGAGGATATCATGTTAATCACAACCGGCGGAGTCCTTATTCGAATGGCTGTCGGTGATATCTCAACGATGGGACGTAATACTCAAGGAGTAAGACTGATACGCCTTGATGAAGGCGATGGCGAGTATGTAGCTACCGTTGCGAAGGTTGAAAAAGAGGAGGGATCTGAGGAAGCAGATGAGGAGCTGTCTGAGGGAAATGAAGGACAAGATTCCGAAGGACATTCCGAGTCAGGTTCCGAAGAAGGTTCCGAACCGGAAACTGGACAGGATTCGCACGCTGGAGATCTAATTAATGAAGAACAAACTGATAATAATGAAGAGTAAAGATAGGGAGACGGCATTTGTATGCTGTCTCTTTTTTTTATACTTTTTGCCGAAACTGGATGATTTTGATTGAATTCATATCTTTAGTCCTAGTAAAATGGATATATTAAATAGAGGATGAGGATGAGATGACATGCAGGTAAAGGTAAAAGAGTTACAAGCCGGCTGTATTTTAACAGAAGATATATATGGTATGACAAATCGGCCGATTATCCCTAAGCAAACGATACTAACGGATGAATTAATTGCCGTTTTACATGCATTTCTCATTCCATCGGTTGAAGTTGGGAACGTCCTAGTGAATGGAGAACCATTTATACAAGAAGGAGATACAGGACAAAACGATGAGGAGCATGACTTTACTTCCGCATTCCTCCGTGCAGTTCAGAAAAGCAAAGGGGAGTTTAAATTGTGGCAGTCAGGCCTTCCAGTTGATATTACTCGAATTAGACAGATTTTAATGCCCCTATTAGAGACAATGGAAGAAAATCCGGATGATATTTTCCTTTTGCATCGATTATCAAATGAGGAAGAGTATTTATATCAGCATATGGTCGCAGTCGGACTTATTAGCGCCTTTATAGCTGCCAGACAAAATCATTCAAAGGGGGAAACTGTTCAAGCTGCCTTAGCAGGATTTCTCGCAGACTGCGGGATGTCAAAAGTGGACCCAGTGATTTTAAAAAAGAAATCAACGCTGACAGCAAAGGAATATGAGGAAATCAAATTTCATGCGAGCTACAGCTATAATATGGTGAAAAATAACCCATTTCTAAATGAAGGGGCAAAGTTAGCTGTCATTCAGCATCATGAAAGAATGGATGGCAGTGGTTATATTTTTGGTCTAAAGGGAAAGAAAATTCATCCGACGGCAAAGATTGTAGCTGTTGCAGACACCTTCCATGCTATGACATCTGAGAGGCTGTACCGGAGCAAACAATCTCCATTTAAGGTTATCGAATTAATTAAACAGGACTATTTTGGAAAGTTTGATTTAGAAACGGTAAAATCACTGGAAGGCGGAATGATTCATCTTTCTCAAGGCAGTTTAGTAATGCTGTCGAACGGGGAAACAGGAAAGGTCTTAGCAGTAAATAAGAAACACCCTGCAAGGCCATTAGTGAAAATCCTGAAGTCGGGA
>CALGSR010000344.1 GCA_937902115.1 uncultured Bacillus sp.
TTTTTACCATATACATCACCCCCGATATTGTCGGAATCACGAAACCTAATATTTTGCATGTGCTTTGTTTTACGCAAAATATAGGTTTCCCAGTTGACATATTTCGTATCCCTCATTATCTGTTTACTAAAAAGGAATATTAAAATTTGCTTTATATAAGGAAATTATTCTTCAGCAAGAACGCATGTACTTTTCTTCGCAAAAAAAGGTTCAGTTATTTTTGAAGAAGTGCAATGTTTTCCTAAATGTATTTTGGGCTAATTCCTCATTGTATTTGGAAGAGTGGGGATCAGTAAATCCGTGTTCACCCCCGCAAATATGTACATCTATTTTGGGTTTATCCAAAATTGAAACTAATTTAGCAACATTAAATGACTTTTCCGCATGCGGGAAAAATAACAACACCGGGCATTTTGGATTTATATTCACATAGTCCCTAATACGTGAACCATAGTAGCCAACAATACCAGCAACACATTCCTTTTCACTACATAACCAGGCAATCGTTGCCCCTACACTAAATCCAATTATAAATATTTTTGAATACTCATCTTGAAGATCTGTTAATATTTTTTTAACCCTATGTAATCCTTTTGTGAAACCGACATGATCCATAAAGTAGCGATAAGCCTCTTCCTTTTGAGCATAATCAAAGGGCATTTCTCTTTCCAATAAATTCGGACAAATAACATCATAATTTTGTTCCGAAAGTAATTCACACACCTCCACCATATGTTGGTTAATTCCATATATTTCGTGAACGACAATCATTAATTTGTCAGATCTTTTGTTTATCTTCAGCACCGTATTCCCCCTTGACTGTTTTTTTGAAAGTAATGAAAAAACCTCTCTAAATTTCACTAAATCAAGGAATTTCATGAGAGATTTATTTTATATTTTGCCTTTCGAAAAATATTCACGAGTACCTTCACGTATTTGTTTAGATAAGACATGATTAAGCTCTTCATTTAACCATGAAAGTGTTTTACTACGTAAATAATCACGCATTTCTTCTTCTGCTGAGAGCATAACTAAATTGATGGTGCAAGAAGAGGGTGCTGAACAGTAGCCTTCCCTATACAAATAGCCATTATCTTTAATATTTTTACATAGAAAAATAGGCTTAGTGCCTTCAACTGCCTCAACTACGTCCCAAAAGGAAATTTCTTCGGGAGATTTGTTAAGTTTATATCCACCCTTAACACCAGGAACTGAATTGACAATACCCGCCTTGGATAATTTGCTGAAAACTTTTAAAGAAATGTCTCAGAAAGTCCTTGAAATTCTGCTAAATCCTTTATCCCGACACTTTCCTTGGAAGAAACATCAATTAAATAAACCAGACAATGTAAGGCATATTCAACTCCAACACTATTTTGCATAGAACTCACCTACTTTTGATTAGGGATTTAAATTGTTCTTAGAAGTTTTTAGGGTTTTAGTCAAATAAAGGTGCGCTCCCTTAACTGAAGAACCGCACCCGTCCGCTTTAGATTCTTTTAATTACAGAACTTCCCGAATGAGAAAGCCCACTGCTTCAGCTGTAGGAGTGGTCAGCTTAAGGTATAGTTATATTCAGCATTTAAGGTTTAAGGTAACCCAATTTAGGTTATTATGGAAATGCCATGTAATAAAAATCAATAGTTAGGCATGGATTAAACAATATTTTTAAGGAAAGGGAAGCAGGCTTGTTTATCAAGGATTATAACAATGAATACTGATTTTACATTTAAAGTGATTATGAATTATGACCATCTTTTGGGACATATAGATATACTGCGAAATAGTAAAGTGATCGGGATTGATACAGAAACAACCGGATTAGACCCATTACAAAATAGAATCCGGTTAATTCAAATTGCTACCCCCAATTATCCAGTCATCATTTTTGATATGTGGAAAATTGACGAACCAACTATTGGGTTCCTTCGGGAAATGATGAATAGCGATGCAATCAAGGTCTTCCAAAATGCCAAATTCGATATCAAGTTTCTCAGGCAGGAAAATTTACCGGTTGCTGGAAAAATCTTTGATACATATATTGCCGGACAGCTCTTAAGGCAAAAAAATGGGCTTGCAAGGTTCGGGTTAGATTCATTGGTCGATCACTATCTATCCATCCATTTATCTAAGGAGCAACAAAGAAGTAATTGGAATGGTAGTTTGACTATGGAGCAATACAAATATTCAGCAAAGGATGCTGCTGTCCTTATCCCCCTTCGGAAAGTAATGTTTCGTGATTTACAATTGGAAAATTTGATTAACGTTGCAAAAATTGAATTCGGGTGTCTTTTTGCTGTTGCTGAAATGGAATTGGCGGGGATTCGGCTGGATCTAGGAAAATGGCGGGAACTAGGCGAACAACTTGAAAGGCAAAAGGAAATGTATTCTGATTTGTTAAAGGAGGAACTTCGAAAACCTGTCGTACAACTTAGTCTTTTCGAAGATGATGAACCTACTAATCCCAACTTTGACAGCCCCAAGCAAATGTTACAGGCTTTAAAAAATATGGGTATTCCCATAAAAAAGACTTCACGAAGCCATTTATTACCACTCTCTTCACAATTTCCTGTGATCGAACATCTTATAGGCTACCGAAAAGCAACAAAGGTACTGCAGTCCTTTATTTATACTATTCCAAAAGCTGTCCATCCAGTGACTGGCAGGGTTCACCCAAGATATCATCAGATGGGGACTTTAACAGGACGCTTTTCTTGTAGTCACCCGAACCTGCAGCAAATCCCACGGGACCCAAGGTTTAGAAGATGTTTTGTTCCTAAACCGGGCTATAACCTTGTTATTGCTGATTATTCACAAATTGAGTTGCGTGTGGTTGCTGAAATATCAGAAGATCAGACGATGATTGAGGCATATAGAACGGGGCAAGACTTACATCGATTGACAGCAGCCATAATATCAAATAAGGAAATGGACAAGGTGACTAAAAAAGACAGACAGGCCGCCAAAGCAATCAATTTCGGTCTTATATATGCCATGGGTGCGAATCGCCTGCACAGATATGCTGAAACTACCTATGGAGTAGCGATGACCCTTGAGGAGGCGGAATTATTTCGAAATAGGTTTTTTCAAGCATATACCGGCGTGGAAAGGTGGCACAAAACTGTTATGAAGTCCAAGCCCACGGTTTCCGAGACCCTTGGCGGCCGTAAACAAAGATGGTCGGGAAATATCGGTGCCAGTGGGTTATACAACTGGCCAGTTCAAGGTACTGCGGCTGATATTGTTAAGCAGGCAATGGCAGATTTATACCTAAACCTAAAGGGAAGCCGGGCAAAGATTATTGGAATGGTGCACGATGAGCTTATCTTGGAGGCCCCCCATGATGAAGCTGGTCGTACTGCTGAAATTCTAAAAGGAACCATGGAACAAGCCGGATCCAAATACCTAAGCAATATTCCCGTTATTGCCGAGACATCGATTGCCGAAAATTGGGCGGGAAAATAAAATCTATATGCTTTTTTGGGAAATGGGAAACTTATTTTGGATGCGAACCAAAGCTATGACATAACGACAGCTAAACAATGGGGGCATCAAATTTCAAATTAAAGCAACCTTCTTTGGTTTAAGGAGCCATTGCCAATAAACCAAACAGCGGAATATAAGCTGCTTCGTCAAGGTTCCCCTCCCCCATTGCAGGAGGGGAGAACTTAAAAAACGCCACAGAATTCTTCCCTTTTTTGCAAAAAGGGACTTTAGATATTATTCAGCTGGACCCCGTTCCACCGGCACAGGCAGCATTCATTCATTGCTCAATAACTAAAGGGATGCCTCGGTGTTCACAGGAATCTCCATCTTCAAATTTTCGCTAGACAGTTAAGGTGGAGTAGTTCAACACCGTTGAATAGGGTTATAAATAACGACTAGTTTTGTTCCGTCTGGAAAAATCGCTTCTACATTGATCTGTTTGACCATGAATGCAACACCATCCATTACATCCTCTTCTCTTAAAATTTTTCTGCCGGCGGCCTCCATTTCTGGAACCGTTTTATCGCCCCTTCTGGCCATTTCCATGATTTCATATGTAATCAACGCCACCGCTTCAGGATAATTCAGTTTCAAACCTTCTTGTCTTCTTTTTTTTGCCAAATTCGCAGCAACTACAATCAGCAACCCATCCTTTACACGTTCAGTAAGATACATTTTATTCCTCCCCTTATCATACTTAACTCATTAGATATACAAATACTCGCTTAGTGACCGAACACGGCATGAAGATTAGTTTTTTATAAAACAAGCCCTTTTTCAAAGGTATATGAAAGCGTTGGGATAAAGATGTATGGAGGAAAATATACCAAAATGGAGTACGCACTGGCATTTCAATTAAAAAAATAACGTTCATTCTATCCTTCAACAAAAAGAGTGCGCTCCCCTAACTGGAGAAACGCACCCTTTTCTTGAGGAAATATTTCATTCTATCTATTCAAACAATATGCATACAGCTGTTAATCTA
>CALGSR010000345.1 GCA_937902115.1 uncultured Bacillus sp.
GCATACAAAAAAAATCCAAATTCCCCACGTAAGAGAGGAAATTTGGATTTCAAATTTGTGTTATTTCATATGTAAAAGAATCACTGCGATACATGACCTTTGTATATTCAAGTACTTTCCCTGTTTGTTGGTCATAGCAATCGGTTTCAAGAATCAGCAATGGAACAAGCGCATTGCACTGAAGGATTTCCCTTTCTGCCGCGGTTGGAAAAGAAACACTAAGCACACTCTTCGTACTACCGAATTCAAAAAATCCACAAGCCCGATAATAATCAAATATGGAGGTAATTTCCGGTCCATCTTTTTCGATTGTTGGAAATTGCGAATCCGCAATGTAAGACATATGCAAGGCAATCGGTTCCCCGTTCAAAATTCGGACTCGGCCAATTTTATAGACGGCTGCATCTTTATTAACTTGTAACCGTTCATAAATCTCAGAGTGAAAAAGGATCCGCTCACAAAACATATTTTTCGTTTCGAATGGATAGCCTAAATTCTTCATTTTTTCTGTAAAACTCGTTTTCCCTGTTAGAACTAACTCAACCTGCTTCCGTTTCTTTTTTAAAAACCGACCCTTTCCTTGTTTTGAATAAATATAGCCCATATCCTCTAATTTTAAATAGGCATTTCTAGCAATAATTCGGGGTACTTGATACTGTTGGGCAAGTTCATTTTCCGATGGGAGCTGTTCATCCTCCACATAGCTTTCTTCCATGATAGCTTGTATTAAATCATCGACAATCTTTGCTTCCATAACCGCCTGCCTCCATTTCTCTATCAGTTATTGAACCAGTCGTTGCACAGCTAAATCATCACTGAATTAATTCAATATAAATGACATTAATGCCAAGCGGATGGGATTCTCGAATCAACCCATCGTAGCCAACTTCAACTTTATCGCCAACTTTAAAATTTTCTTCGCTCATTGATAGGTCCACATAAACCTTGTTACCTGAATTAAGTATCTCCCCTGTCTCAATATCAACGAGAGTATTTTGCTGATTTATCTCTGAAATAGTCCCTGTAAATGTTGCTTCAACTTCGTTATTTTTTGCTTTATTGTCATCAGATTGACATGCAGCCAACTGAAGACCGATGAATAAAATTATGAATAAAATACTCATTTTCTTTATCAAAATACATTCCCCTTTTATAGAAGGATCGAACCATCGTCTTAGAACTTGTTTTTAAGTTTTTTTTAATTCATGGGATATTACTGACATATTCTAATTCCATCCGAATCATTACCTTCTCTTCAATATATTACCACAATTTTGTCGTAAAGCTTCCTCAATAATCTGGCTCCTAGCATGAAAAATAGCCGCATTTCTATGAGAAATGCGGCTATTTTGAAGATCGTCATAAAACGCTATTCTATGCTTCGTGACTAAATTGCCATTGGATGTTGTACTTATCCGTCAAGCTGCCATAACTTTTGCTCCACGGTGTCTCTTGCAGCTCCATCTTAACCGAACCGCCTTCTTTTAACTTTTGGAATGCATCACGGATAGCTGCCTCATCGCTGTCTATATAGGCGATCGTAAAGTTATTGCCCTGTTGATATGGCATCCCTGGGAAATTATCGGAAAACATCAATTTCGTCCCCGCTATCTCTAGGAATGTATGCATAATCAAATCCTGTGATCCTGAAGGCAGATCATCCGAATGCATTGATTCGTAAGTCAGAAATTGAGGTTCTTCAAGCCCAAACACTTTCACATAAAACTGAACAACCTCTCGCGTATTTCCATCAAAAATTAAATACGGATTCAATGGCATATCAATCACTCCTAATATAGAATCTTTTTTATTTCCAAACCCTAGTAAAAACCCTCTAAGCCTATTTGCCTTTTAAATGATTCATTACAGTTTATCCAATTCATCTAAAAACTAAAATCACTGTGCAAATCATTTCCTATTAAGACACTAAATCTTTCTTTTCGATATTTCGAATTGAGAAGTATGCAATGAATAATCCGAGTAATCCAAGTGAGATTGGAATGGCGATAATGGAATATACTGTGAAATTTCCGCTTGTTGAATTCAAGAACATCGAGATGAAAATGGAAGTAACAATGGTTGCAGGTGCTGAGTTACGATGCATCCCAACGAAAAGGGGAATGAGACTGATCCCTGCTGTCGCGATACTGTCCATAATAGCGACCAATACATTTCTTAATATGTCTTGTATTACGACATCCCCCACCGGTAAAATGTTGTATATCACGTCTGCTGAATAAACGAGACCTTCTAAAAATAATGTAGAGAACAGTACGTTGACGAAAGTAAAGGCAAAAACGATAATTAACTTTGCCGAAATAATTCTTTTGCGCTTAATCGGATAAGAAAACATGACCTCCATTGATTTCTTTTTATATTCATCGATGATTAAACTTACAATCAGTACTGAGGCAAATATGGTAAAAGTTGTTCGAACAATTGCACCGATGAGACCTGCCACGACATCAAAACTTGCAAAAATATCAGTTGATTGTTCATCTATTTCGATAAAATAAATCATGCTGAGAAAGGCAATAAATGAGATGTTGCATATAGAAATAGCTTTCCAGTAGTTCCATAATTTAAATTTTTTGATTTCTAGCTTCATCAGTTTAAGCATGGACCCTGCCTCCATTGATCATCTTTAAGAAATAATCTTCTAATGTATTATTCTTTTTATTGATTGACTCCACCAGTACACCATTTAAGACAAGAGTTTGCGCTATCTTCCCTTGGGACGTATGCATATCATAAACACGAATAACAGAGTCCTCGAGTATTTTATAGTTCCCTATGTATAATATTTCTGTTAGAATATAGGCCGCCTTTTTCACATCATCCGTTTTCAACTCAATATACTCTGTATTTTGCAAACGAATGGTTTCCATCAATACTTCCTCTACTAAGGTTCCATCTTTGATTACTCCAATGGTATCAGCAATTTGTTCAATTTCTCCAAGAATATGACTAGAGATTAATAAGGTGATTCCATAATCCTTGCTTAACACTTGAAAAAGATTGCGAAATTCTTTTATTCCTACAGGGTCCAGACCATTTGTCGGCTCATCTAAAATCAAGATTTCAGGCTTTGTCAAAATGGCTCTTGCTATACCTAACCGCTGCTTCATCCCTAAAGAGAAATCTTTGACATCCTTTCCTTCAAAATTTTTAAGCTGCACCATTTCAAGAGCCGTGGCGATCGCATTTTTGCTATGGTAGCCCATATATTCAGCATGCAGCTCTAAATTTTCCCGTGCGGTTAATTTTTCGTAAAAAACGGGATATTCAATCACACTCCCTATTCTTTTCAATATCTCGTATGATGTAGGAGTTACGGTTTCGCCGCAAATCATGATTTCACCACTTGTTGGTTTGATTAAATTCATCATCATTTTCATGACGGTTGTTTTCCCTGCACCGTTTGGACCTAAAAAGCCATAGATTTCACCTTTTTTGATATGCATATTCACATTAGAGACCACATCGTGATCGTTGTACCATTTGCAAAGCTGATTGGTTGGAATGATATAAGTCATGTTTTCCCTCCTTCATCTGATAATTTCATTTTATAGATGAATCATTTCTTTTTTCTTAACCACTTCTTACAAAATTCTTAAGTGTGTAAATATTGCGACTAATAGTTCATGCGTTTCAGTTCAATAGTAAACACCGTCTTCTCATAAGGGATGCTTTTTAATGAAATCTTCCCGCTTAGCTGTTCGACTAGTCTTTTCGTTATCGTTAATCCTAAGCCGCTGCCTTGAAAAAGTTTATTCCTTGAATCTTCTACTGTATATAATCGTTCAAAAACACGATCTTGCTCGACTTCCGTAATGCCCTTTCCCCGGTCAATCACATCTATGTAAACCTTATCCTCCGTCCTTCTAAGGTGTAACCCAATCATTTTTCCATCTGCACCATATCGAAGTGCATTGGAAAATAAATTTTGTAAAATACGCTCAAGTGCATCCTGATTTCCCCATACAAAAATCTGCTCATTCGGAATGTTAATCGATACTTTAAATTCTTTTTTTGTTAAAATCTCATAATAGTCAAGAATGGTTTTGCGGCAAATCTCTCCGAGTTCAATTTTCGCCATATCAAGCGGAACATCATCTGATTCCAATTTGACAAGTTCAAAAAAACGATTAATTAACGTTAATACTTCCCCTGTTTTTAAATGAACGGTTTGTAATAGGGATTTCTGTTTTTCTTGTTTGATGGTTTTATCGTGTAATAAGATTTCGACATAACCGAGAATGACGGTAAGCGGGGTCTTTAAATCGTGTGAGATATTTGAAAGCATTTTTCTCATGGAGCGTTCAACAGAATGAAAATTGGCCGCTGTTTTCTGATTGTGTTCTAAGAGGCGATTGATTTGAATCAATAAAGCTTGTGTTTGTGAGTTGCTTGTATAAAGCAGCACATTTTCATCACTCTTCCCATCAATGATGGATTGAAGTTTCCTCTCAATATAGGTGATCTCTTGATTTGTTACTTTTTGCTTACGGAAGAAGTAAAGATTGCCGATCACCGAGGCGGCTAACAAGCATGGAAGAAGATAAATCATGTTAAGATTCCCCCCATTTATACCCAATTCCCCATATCGTCTTGATATATTTCGGGTTGGAAGGATTGTCCTCTATTTTTTCTCTGAGACGACGGATATGAACATTAATCACATTTTCATCGCCGTAGTATGGTTCTTGCCAAACCAAATTATAAACTTGTTCTTTTGTAAACACTTGATTGGGCTTCGTTATAAAGAGTTTTAATAGATTAAACTCTTTTAACGTCAGTTTCACGTCATAACCAAATTTTTTTACAGCATAATTTTTCATATTAATGATTAAATCACCGCTTTGGATCGTTTCTTCCTTATGAGAAGGTTTTACCGCTTGGGCCAAATAATGTTTTTCTCTTCTAAGAATGGCCTTTACCCTCGCAACTAGTTCAATGATCGAGAATGGCTTTGCCATGTAATCATCTGCACCAAATCCAAGACCTAACACTTTATCGATGTCCTCCCCTTTTGCGGACATAATCAAAATGGGGATCATACTCTTGCTTCGAATCCTCTTTAAGCATTCTAGGCCATCGATTTTCGGAATCATAATATCTAGTAAAATTAAGTCAAAATCTTGTGATTCTACTATTTTTAATGCTTCTTCCCCGTCAAATACGGCGGATACTGCAAATCCTTCTTTTATCAAGGTATTCCCTATCATCTCACTAATGTCGTGATCATCTTCTACAATTAAAATTCGATTGTTCATTCTCCCCATCCTTAACTTTTATTCTGCGTTTTCCTTTAAAACTATGATTATTACACTATATAATTTCACAAATTCAGAAAGAATTCCTCGTTTCTTAAAGTACACTCTCATTAAATGGTGCTACAATAGAAAAAAGCGCTGTTCCTTGCTACAGAAAGCGCCCATTTATATAATAGGTTTTTTGTTCGTTATAGAAAATTGACGATTTCGCCTAATACGATTATTATACACAATAATTTGCAATTCTTTGTTAATTATAGATTAATTTGCATAAACTATTTAAAAGCAAAAAAAATGGACTGCTGATGCGGCCTAGCGTTATCCGATTTAACAACCGTTTTGTTGTATTATCAATTATCTTTTTCATCACTTTGAGTATCGGTTGATCGGAATGGTCCAGCAGGGCATACATTTAGTCATTGGAGGATTGATCCGGGATGTTAACGAGAGAAGAGATCCTTAATTATGTCAAAGAGAACTACGGTACAGTGCCTGATTATCCTTGGATGAAGCATCCAAACTATGCGGTTCTACGGCATACATCGAGCGGAAAATGGTATGGTTTGGTGTTGAATGTCTTTCCGGAGAAGTTAGGATTAGATGGGAAAAGGGAAATCGATATTTTGAATCTAAAATGTCTTCCCGAATTAATTGGCAGTGTAAGAAAACGGCCAGATACTTTACCTGCCTATCATATGAATAAAGAGCATTGGATTTCTGTTGTATTAGATCGTACTGAGCAAAAAGAAGAGATTTACCGCTTAATTGAGATGAGCTTTCATTTGACGAAGAAATGAAGAATATTTTCCCCGTATTCTACACCGATTTTGTCCTTCATCCCCATGATGAAGGACATTTTTTCTACTCTCCACATCGATTTTGTCCTTCATACCCCCCTTATTGGTAACCACAAGAAAACTACTTAGGTTTGAACATGGCAAAGCTAATCAAGATCCTTTATAAGAGACTGTAACTTCATGCTTGACTCCATTTATCTAATCCCCCGACCTAGCTGATAGGCCCGTTCTAAATTCTTTTTCCGATTTTCCTCTTTCGGACAGCCGCCCAATAGTTGCAGTTCTGCTTTTTCCATACCGACATGGGTCATTCGGTCATAAAGCATCACTTTCCGAATACTTTCCGCGATTCCCGTTTCCTCTAATTCCTCCTCCGTATGACCGGCTGGGCAAATTACAAGTCCCTTTTTCCCCTTCAGCTTCGATTCAAACTCATCATCCGTCCCATAAGCAAATCCGACCGTGTAAACCCGATCAAACCAACCCTTCAATTTCGCAGGACAGTCACTCCACCATAACGGATAAATAAAGACAATCCGATCTGCCTTGATTAATTTCTTCTGTTCCAGCA
>CALGSR010000346.1 GCA_937902115.1 uncultured Bacillus sp.
AGAACTGGATGATGAATTACAAATGCGCACAGAGGATCTGGGGTACAGTCTGGAAAATGAACTCGACGAAGACGAAGAGGAGACATGGGAATATACAGAGATTCCGATTGCTGAATCTTTAAGCGATAGACAATCACTGTTTTCGATGCCTGAAGGGGAAGAAGAAAGGGTAGCGGAAGATGAAATCTATCAACCTTTTGAGGTAGAAGCGCGGAAGGAAGCAGAGGCAGATGAAACATTAAAAAACTTGACTGAAGAATTGGAACGTGCGGAAAATCAAGCAGCCCCCTTGTATCATTACGATGAAGAAGAAGAAGAAGAGGAAGCAGCTGTGGAAACGTATGATCTCACCACTTTAGAAAGAGAAGAATTGATTGAGGAAGAGTACGAACAGCCTGTGTTAGAAAAAGAGGAAAGCAAACCGACTGTAGTTCCGGAATTCTTCTTTACAGCAAAGCGTAATGAGCATGAGGACGTGCAAAATAATCATGAAGCGGCTCCAGTTATCCCGCCTATAACGGGAACGCAGCCGGTAAATGAAACGCAGCCGGTTGAAGAACAGGAAGAATCTTCGGAAGAGGAAACAGCCCCGGCAAACGGAAAGAAAAAAAAGTGGAAGAAGAAACAAAGTCTTTCCATTACCGAATTTCTTGCCCGCAAGGAAGAAACATCAGAGTCTCATACGAAAGTAAAAGTATGTATCGTACAAAAAGGTGACACGATTGATGTGTTATCGGATCGTTACGAAGTTTCAGTTACTCATTTACAAAGAGTGAATAATTTAGAAATCAGTCAAGATGTGTTTGAAGGTCAGGTATTGTATATACCGGTTGTCCAAAATCAAAAATAAGTCCCAATAACTGAGGGATGCAGACATGGTGGAAATGCTCAGCTTACAAAGAATTACCTCGATATTAGAAAACTATCAAATAAAGCCTCATTATGTGGAGCAAATGGGCAAGGTGCAAAAGATCCATTCTAGTAAGGGCGATTTTATTTTAAAAAAAATCGATCCGCATCATGGAATTGACTTTATTAAATATGTACAAACCTTGTACCAAAAGGGTTATAATCGTATCGTTCCAATTTATCCGACAATAGACGGGCGAATCGCAGTTCTGGATAACCAGGAGCTTTACTATTTAATGCCCTTTCTTCCTGATGAAGAGAAGGGGGAGCGAAGCGATCGGCAGCAGCAGTTATTCCGTGAACTTGCTCGTCTTCATTCGATTTCCGCTAAAGAGATAAACATTGATAAGGAAGAACGAACGAAGCATTTTGAAAATATGATTATTCAAATGGATCAAGAAGAAGAATTCCTTCTCAGTTTATTAGAGACATTTGAAAGAAAAGTATATATGTCCCCCTTTGAATTAATGTATTGTACGTATTATCACGATTTTAATCAGGCGTTATCTTTTTCAAGAAAAAGGTTAGAAGAATGGTATGAAAAAACAAAGGAACAGGATAAGGTTCGTGTTGTCGTGATCCATGGCAAGTTCTCAAATGATCATTTTCTTTTGGATGAAAAGGGATATGGTTATTTTATTAACTTCGAAAGGGCACAAGTCGGACCACCCACCCATGATCTACTGCCGTATTTAGCGAAATCACTTAGAGGTTGGCCGAAAAAGCATGAAGATTTGGTGGAGTGGCTTTACACGTATTTTAAGTATTTTCCTTTTAAAGAAGAGGAGCTGCAGCTGTTTTTGAGTTATATTGCCCATCCAGGGGCAGCGATCAAAACAGCAGAGCGTTTCTTCAAGGAAGGAAATAAGAAAAATGAGCTAAAGGCTGTCCAAAGTTTGCAAAAGGACTATTGGAATTTAAAGAATACAGAGTATTTAGTCAGCCGCATTGATGAAATTGAAAGACAGAAAAAACAACAAGAAGAAGCAGCCCGGGGCGAGCAATAAGTTCCGGGCTTTTTAGAGAATATCAAAATGAAGTGCAATCGTCAGGGCGATTAAGATAAGTAAGAAAAGAACATCAAATATCGTTGGGATAATAATGACTCGTATTCCTTGAAAAACGCAGAATGGAACGGCAAACTGGCAACAGACTCCTCTAACTTTTTTTGCCCATGGCGGCAATGTATATGGATTATAATGCCTCTTTTTCATACCTCTTCTCCTTTCATCAACAAATCCTTACTCCCATTTTATGTGCCAAGTTATGGATAAGTGTCATTCTTTTCTAATTCTTATTCATAATGGGACAAGGGACCGGGTTCACTGTCCCATTTCTGAATCATAAGCGGCGTGCTTATAATGAATAACTCGCCCCAAAATAGGCAATAATTGAAGAAAATGCAAAAAACAAAGGGATCCTTATTGACGTTCATCCCACTTCTTCGGTAATATAAAGTAGATTTGATTCAATTACATAATCAAGCTTTGACAGGGAAGAGTACAATGCATCCTTGCTTTTAGAGAGGAAAATCAACTGCTGAAAGATTTTCTAAGCGAGACAATTGGAAGGTCGCCCTTGAGCTTCTTTCGCGAAAGAAAGATTTTTCTAGTAGTGAAAGACGGACAAACCGTTATCGATTTAAGCGCCAGCAGTTTATTTCTGTTGGAAAAAAGGTGGTACCGCGAACTTCAAACTCCATTCGTCCTTTTATGGTGATTGGGGTTTTTTATTTTGTCTGCAAACAGCAACCAAAAAGATACGGTTTGTTTCGCTGCATGAAGACCGTTTGTGCCAAACAATTCGTGGTCTTGCTTCATTGTATGAACGAGGATTGCAATTTAGGAGGAATAAGTGAATGGAAGAAAAAGAATTATCAATGCCAACGAAATATGATCCAAAGGCCGTTGAAGACGGCAGATATCAATGGTGGCTCAATGGAAAGTTTTTTGAAGCACAGGATGATCAAGAAAAAGAGCCGTATACCATCGTCATTCCACCACCGAATGTAACGGGAAAACTGCACTTAGGTCATGCTTGGGATACAACTTTACAGGATATTTTAACGAGAATGAAACGAATGCAGGGCTATGATGTCCTCTGGCTGCCGGGAATGGACCATGCCGGGATTGCGACACAGGCTAAAGTGGAAGCAAAATTGCGTGAAGAAGGCAAAAGCCGCTATGATTTAGGGCGTGAAAAGTTCCTTGAACAAACATGGGCTTGGAAGGAAGAATATGCCGGCTTTATCCGTGAGCAATGGGCGAAGCTTGGCCTTGGACTTGATTATACACGTGAGCGCTTCACAATGGATGAGGGACTGTCCAAAGCGGTTCGCGAAGTATTTGTAAAGCTATATGAAAAAGATCTTATTTACCGCGGTGAATACATCATTAACTGGGATCCGGCAACAAAAACGGCAATCTCAGATATCGAGGTTATATATAAAGACGTACAGGGTGCCTTTTATCATATGAATTATCCGCTTTCCGACGGTTCCGGTTCAATTGAAATCGCGACAACCCGTCCGGAAACGATGCTTGGCGATACTGCGGTTGCTGTGCATCCGGAAGATGAACGCTATAAGCATTTAATCGGAAAAACCGTGATTCTGCCGATTGTCGGCCGTGAAATTCCGATTGTCGGCGATGATTATGTCGATATGGAATTCGGTTCCGGGGCTGTGAAAATTACCCCTGCTCATGACCCGAATGACTTTGAAGTCGGCAACCGCCACAATTTAGAGCGTGTATTAGTGATGAATGAAGACGGGACAATGAACGAGCGCGCCGGCAAATACGAAGGCATGGATCGTTTCGAATGCCGCAAACAAATTGTCAAAGATCTTCAAGAGCAGGGTGTTCTCTTTAAAATTGAAGACCATCTGCACTCTGTCGGCCATTCTGAGCGCAGCGGTGCTGTAGTGGAACCATATCTTTCCACCCAATGGTTTGTTAAAATGCAGCCATTAGCAGACCAAGCGATCGAATTCCAGCAAAAAGAAGGCAAGGTTCAATTTGTACCGGACCGTTTTGAAAAAACATACCTGCGCTGGATGGAAAACATCCGCGATTGGTGTATTTCCCGTCAACTTTGGTGGGGACACCGCATTCCTGCTTGGTATCATAAGGAAACAGGTGAGGTCTATGTAAATCAAGAGCCGCCGGCAGATATTGAAAACTGGGAACAGGACAAAGATGTCCTTGATACATGGTTTAGTTCAGCGCTTTGGCCATTCTCAACATTAGGCTGGCCAGAAAAGGATGCAGCAGATTTCAACCGCTACTATCCAACTGCTGCTCTAGTAACTGGCTATGATATCATTTTCTTCTGGGTATCACGGATGATTTTCCAAGGAATTGAATTTACAGGACAGCGTCCATTTAAGGATGTATTGATCCACGGTTTAATTCGTGATGCAGAGGGCAGAAAAATGAGTAAGTCATTAGGCAACGGAGTGGATCCGATGGATGTCATCGACCAATACGGTGCTGACGCCTTGCGCTATTTCTTAGCAACAGGTTCATCTCCAGGCCAAGATTTGCGTTTCAGTATGGAAAAAATCGAATCAACGTGGAACTTTGCCAATAAAATCTGGAATGCTTCCCGTTTTGCTTTAATGAATATGGCGGGATTAACCCATGATGAGATTGATTTAAGCGGTAAAAAATCAGTGGCCGATAAATGGATTTTAACGCGCCTAAATGAAACGATAGAAACCGTTACAAGACTTTCCGACCGCTATGAATTCGGTGAAGTCGGCCGTGTCCTTTACAACTTCATTTGGGATGAATTCTGTGACTGGTATATTGAAATGGCGAAACTGCCGCTCTATGGCGAAGATGAAGCAGCGAAGAAAACAACTCGTTCAATCCTTGCTTATGTACTAGATAACATCATGCGCCTTTTACATCCGTTCATGCCATTCATTACAGAAGAAATCTGGCAAAACTTGCCGCATGCAGGAGAATCAATTACAGTGGCAAAATGGCCGCAAAGCAATCCGGAATTAACGGATGTACAGGCAGCAGAGGAAATGAAGCTGTTAGTAGAAATCATCCGCTCTGTACGGAACAGCCGTGCCGAAGTCAACACGCCAATGAGCAAAAAAATCAAAATGATCTTGAAGGCAAAAGACGAAGCGGTTCTTGCTACACTGGAAAATAACCGTGCCTATTTAGAACGTTTCTGTAATCCGGAAGAGCTATCTTTAGCAACAGAAGTAACGATTCCGGACAAAGCGATGACATCAATTGTTACCGGTGCGGAAATTATCCTGCCGCTTGAAGGATTAATTAATCTTGATGAAGAAATCGCCCGTTTGCAAAAGGAATGGGATAAACTAAATAAAGAAGTAGAGCGCGTGCAAAAGAAATTAAGTAATGAAGGCTTTGTTAAAAAAGCACCAGCAAAGGTAATTGAAGAAGAAAAAGTGAAAGAAAAAGACTACACAGAAAAAAGAGCAGCTGTGGAAGTACGGATTAAAGAATTAAAAGGCGAATAAATTAATGTGGAGGCTGAACCTATTAACGGTTCGCCTCTTCTGTTTAAAAAATAAGCTTTACACTTTGTTAGGAGTGACAGCTATGTTTTCTACATATGAAGAAGCTATTTCGTGGGTCGAATCCCGCTTAATGCTTGGGATTAAGCCTGGTTTAATGCGGATGGAATGGATGATGGAGCGTCTCGGTCATCCGGAACGAAAATTAAAGGCTGTTCACGTCGGAGGAACAAATGGAAAGGGTTCAACATTGACCTACTTACGCTCGATTCTCGAACAAGCAGGCTATGTAACAGGGACCTTTACATCGCCGTATATTGAACAATTTAATGAGCGTATTAGTGTGAATGGGCAGCCAATTTCAGACGCTGAAATCCTTGAACTGGTCAATGTCATTTATCCACTTGCCACCGAACTTGATGATACAGAGGATGGTGGGGCGACTGAATTTGAAATTATTACCGCGATGGTCTTGTATTATTTTGCCGAAGTGCACCCGGTTGATATTGCGATTATTGAGGTAGGGCTCGGCGGCCGGTTTGACTCGACGAATATATTGCAGCCGTTGTTGTCCATCATCACCAATATCGGGCTTGACCATGTGAAGATTTTAGGCTCGACACATAAAGAAATTGCTTTCGAGAAGGCAGGGATCATCAAACAGGGAACAAGTTTGATTTCCGCTGTGAGTCAGGAGGAAGCACAGGCAGTTATTTTACAAGAGGCGGAAAAGAAGGAAGCGGCTGTTTACCTGTTAAACGATCAGTTTACTATAATCGATCATCATTCCCTCGCTAGTGGGGAAAGATTCACGTGGCAATATGAAGATAAGATGATTCGCGACATATCAATTTCAATGTATGGGAAGCACCAGACAGAAAATGCTTCATTGGCGATTATGGCAATACAGCTTTTGCAAAAAGAACATTCACTGAAGATTACAGAGCAACATCTGCGCGATGGGCTGAAGAACGCCCACTGGCCGGGCCGATTTGAAATCGTATCGAAACAGCCTGTTGTCATTCTTGATGGGGCTCATAACGAGGAAGGGATTGCCGTCTTAACGACCGAATTGAAAAAGCGTTACCATGACCGTAATCTAAAGATTATTTTCTCAGCATTAGGGGATAAAAGTCTTGATAAAATGGTAGCGAAGCTCGATGATATTGCTGGCAAAATCACCTTTGTAACCTTTGAGCATCCCCGTGCAACAACAGCAGAAAATCTGTACAATTTAAGCTCCTCGAAGAATAAGCATAAACAAGAGGACTGGCAGCAGGCACTTACAGAGGAGTTTCAAACACAAAAGGAAAACGACATTCTTGTTATAACCGGGTCGCTTTATTTTATTAAGCAGGTGAAGGAGTTATTGAAGACCATGCTGATTCGTCAATGCTAGGCTTCAAAAGGCTGCGGTAATGGATTGCCGCAGCTTTTTGAAGTAATTATTGATAGTCGGTAGATATGATCGTTGCATTATTAGCAAGGGTTTGCGGTTCTAATGTCAATTGAGCATCACCATTATTAACATGATTAAGTGGAGGGCAGCCTGCCGCGTTATAAGCCTCCGAGTCTTCTAGATAAGAATAGATTCCTTCATCAGAATTCCCTAATAATATTGATAAAACTCGATTTAAGACTACATCTAAAACTGATCTTTTAAGCTTAATCTTTCCTCCAACACATATTTTTGACTCCCCTTGTATTCCTATTTCTTTTGGTTCAAAGGTTGCATCTCCATTAATGTTGATAATACTATTTTGTTTAATCCCATCATCTATTGTCCCAAAATTTGCATCTCCATTAATGTTGATAATGCTATTTTGTTTAATCCCGTCATCTATCGTACCGAAATTTGCATCTCCATTAATGTTGATAATGCTATTTTGTTTAATTCCGCCTTCTATTGTTCCAAAATTCGCAGTTCCATTAATATTGATAATAGTATTTTGTTTAATTCCGCCGCTTATTTTCCCAAAATCCGCGTCTCCATTAATGTCAATTCTACTTTCTTGTTTGATCCCGCCGGTAATCGTGGTTCCGGAACCGATTTGAGCATTTCCATTAATGTATATGTCTGTCTTTTTCGGCTCCTCTATAAAACCCGAAAAAATAGCAGTACCCGGGATATTTTCGTATAAACAACCATCGCCAAGAAGAGTATTTTCTGTGTAGGTACAACTATTTAATCCGGAAGGTATTGGCAGATCATCATTTCCGTTACCCGGAGTATTCATATCTTTAATTAATTTCTCTATTGAAAGTTCTATTGTTGCATCAATTGTCTGTTGAGTATCTGAGTTTTTAATGCCTGTACTGGCTATTTCAATTAAGACTTTTTGTTCATCAGAAGAGACATTTTTAATGTTAATATTATATTCTGCATCATCGGCGATTGAGTATTGAACGTTATTTTCTAAATCATTAATTAATTTCTCTTTAGTGAGTATGTTTTTGAGATTTTTAATAGCTTTTACCTTTTGATCGTAAGTATCATTATTCGGATCATTGATAGCTGATTCAATTAGTCGATAAGTTTTTTCCTTAAAGTGATTTTGATAATATCGAACACCCATTTCAGCCAAATCAACTGCTTGCATTTCTTTTTCTGTTTTATTTACCTGTTTCGTATTGGTAAGAGCGGAGCTAACAATCGATAGTCCTAATACGAAAAAAACGGTAATCATTAATAAAACAATGACTAATGAAGAGCCATTTTGATTACGTAAATTCAATTTATCCACCTACAATCGCGATAATATCGTTTGAACTTCAAATTGCAATTTGTGGTCTTTTTTACTTTTTAGTATCAGTTTAATGTAAAAAGGATCATTCAGCGGATGAATTTGTTTTAAAAAATCTGCTGCATAAGGTTCGTTGCAGGATTGATCATCCATAGGATCGGGTTCACAAATATAATAAAGAAAGTCTGAATCACTTTCATTGATAACCACTGATTCCCCCTCGAGAATAGTGAATGTCTCATTGTCCTCTATTTTAACTGTATAGTCCATCCCTTTTTCATGTTGTTTTTTTAATAGGGTAAGTAAGTAGTTTGCTTCTTGTTGGATTAACACTGTATCTTTTGAGCTTGTTGAATAATGAAGTCCATTGCTAAAGACGCTATACAAAACTCCTATAATTACTGAAAAAATGGTCAGCACCGCTAATAATTCAATTAAAGTAATCCCTTTTTGATTTAGATTCTTCATTTTCATTAAGATGATGTCTCCTCAGCAACCGCTTCATAATACGTATAGGTTTCAGATAATAATTTGCCATCCTTTTGTACTTCAATATGGACACGATGTATTGGAAAAAAGCTATTGGGTTCTTCTGCAGCAGAAATTGTTACGGTCACATCATAATCAGGATCTAAATCTTCTGGTCCTATGGTAAATCCCGTTATTGTCTTTTGACTTCGGATTTCAATTTCATTTGCGATAGTACTTTCACTATCTTTATCTATTAATTCTTTGTATTCCCGGGCAACATTCATCGCTTGAATATCATTACTATTCATTGAATTAACACGAAATGTGCTGGTGAAAAAGGTGAAAAAACTGATTAAAACGATCGATAATATAGATAGAGAGATTAATAATTCAATCAGTGTAAAACCTTTATCATTTATGTATTTCCACATCTTGTATCTCCTAATATTCATTGTAATTTTATTTTACTATAATTATATGCCCTGTGGTTAGTTTTCTCTATTAATAAAGTAGTTAAAAGTTACCAAGGATAAATGTACTTGTTTTATCTCGCTTTTTGTTAAATGTTGAGAAAATTAATATCCAATCGAGTGGAATGTTCTTACTTTAGTAAAATATAATTTATTTTCAATAAATTTATGTGATAAAAATCACTGAGACTAATTTACTATTATAAGGTAGAAATGTTATTATAATAGTATAGACAATTATAAATTTTTTACGCAAAGCATATTACAGATGAATATGGGTGATGGGTATGAAGAATGAAGGGGGATTTACTTTAATCGAAATTCTCGCGGGTATTTTTATCCTCGGAATTGTATTGACGGTGTTTTTTCAATTTTTTATTTTTTCTCAGAAAACAACAACAAATAATAAGGAGCAGTTAGTGACGTTGAATATTGCTGAGACCGTGTTGGAGCGCATCGTGACAGATGAAGTCTATCAAAATGAAATTGGTCCAGGTCCTTCTGAATTTACGGGGGATAGTAACTGCGGCACTGATGAAGGGTGTAAAGATAGATATCGTTTCACTGTGGACAATAATCAATACTTTATTAAAGTCCTCGTTGGAGAGGAACAGGATAGTATGGGAATTTATATGGTTACAGTAGAGGTACATCAAGATGAGATTACTGAAAGCCCTTTAAGTACAGTGAAAGGACTTGTTGAACTATGAGGAGAAAAATTCTTTCATCAGCGAGAGGGGTGACGCTTGTTGAATTATTATTAGCCCTTTCCTTAATTGGCGTTGTTTCTGTTCTTATTGTAGGGGTATTAGTTAGCGGCATGAACAGTTATCGATCAGTAAATAAGCAAATTTCCCTTCACGATGAAGCAAATGCAATCATGACAAAATTCTCCAAAGAGATCTTTACCGCAACGAATGTAGAACCTGTTCCGGAGGACCCTGAGGATATTTTGAACTTTGGGGACTCGGTGGATATTATAAACATTAAGCAGTATGGAGGCGATAAGACAGATCCCATCCCATTAGAATTTACAGCGGATGGAAAGGCAACCATAGATGGAGTGTCAATTAATTCCTCTATGGTTAAAGTATTGGATGGATCTGGTTTTATCGTGTACGAGAAAAAAGGTACGGTTCTTATTCAATTGGAAATAGAAGATGACAATGGGAGAATGTTTCAACTAGAAGAAGAGGTAACCTATGTAAATGTTGAATAGAGTGGGGGGTGTAACGATGAGAAATGAAAAAGGATCAACGCTTATCCAAGTCCTGCTTGTTATCCTTATTTTTTCCGTCCTCGGAGTCTCATTGTTGGGGAATGTTGTAGGGGGGAGTAAACGGGTTGATAAAACGGATGATAATGTACAAGAACGAAATCTGGCAAGAGATGGTCTTACGTACTTTGAGGCGGACTTTAAAAAATACATAGAGGACCATGCTCCAAATTCAATTAATCTATACGAAGATTTTCTGCTCCCTTATTTAGCGGGTAAAAAGGTTCCGATTAAGGATGGAAGTATTTCTAAAGATCTCATGATTACAGCTTATATAGAAAATCCCAATGTAATAACGATGACTGAAAATGAAAAGTCTAAAAAGCTTGATTCATTTGAAATAAAGGTAGAAATTGAAGAGGTTGAAGGTTCTTTACAGAAGTTTAAACCTTTAGTTGGATACTATACGATTGACATTGATGTCGATCTTCATACACCAACATTTGAATTAGCGAATTTTGAGGGTGGAAAAGAACTGGATGTTTCTCAAGCACTGCTTAAACTGAATGTATTGGATTTACAAAAATTAAAAGCGTTAAACCTACACCTATTAGATAATTTGTTGAATCTTGATCAGACACTAACATTGAACTTACTTTCAATACCTGGAGAGAATGAAGATTATTATCCAATCCCGGATGATAAGCTCGTTGGGGGCGTTTTAAATACAGGTGGATTAAATCTATTAGGTACAATTAATGTACTAGAAGGCAACTCCTTTGACTATCTCAAAGAAGAGAAAGTTATCGCTGTTAGAAAAGGATCCGTTCTCAAAGCAAATGTTAATCTAGGTGTTTTACAAGATTTGGGCTTAGACTTAGATCCAAAAGTTTATCTTAATCTATTAGAACATAATGAGGCAGATGAAGATAATTATACAAATATCCTTTTAAACGGTAGTTTTAATGAGCTTAATATAGATGCCAATAAGTTAAATGGATTATTAACCAATGTTTTAAAATTAGATTTACAGAATTTATTAGGCAGTTCCTTAAAGTCTTTAGGTATAGTAGGTGACTTATTAGAGGGCATAACAGACTTTCTGGGTAACTTATTAGGCGGCGCAACTAAATCTTTAGGTGATGTTTTAGGAAGTGTAACCACTGTTATTAGTAATTTAACTAATGAATTATTAGATATTCTAAATGGAAAAATCAATAATCGTGAGAATTACTTTTCTGATATTGATTTTGGAAAACTAGCTGTAACCGGTAACGCATTAATTAAACAAGATGCTAAAGATTCAGGCAATGCTGATGGACGAAGAGGATTTTCTTTTGCGAATGGTTTATTTGTTAACAAATCATTATATATAAGCGGTTTTGCAGAAGATGCGGCTAAGGAAAAATACAGCATGTTGGAATTAGAGGGGGATATGGCAGTTACAGAGGAATTAATCATTAATAATGCTGATTTGAAGCTAGTAGATAGTAATATCTATGTGAACGATGTAAATAGAGTTGACGGTAATGGTAATGCCACAATAAAAAATTCCTGTATTAATTCGAATGATAATAATCGAAACTTTCGGTTATATGTACAGAAAAAGCTGACTCTTGAAAATAATACAGAGGTTAAAGAATGTCGCTCACTTAATGGTTTATTTTATGCTGAAGATATTGTTATTAACACTAATGGAAAGGATATGACAATTAATGGGGCTGTTATGGGAAACGTAAAAGTAAATGGGTCGGGTAAGGTAACGATTAATGTTGATCGTGAATACTTAAAAACAATAAAAATTAATAATGCTGCATTAAAGCCGCAAGGAAGGGCATTTGCAGAAAATGAATAAAGTGAATATTATTCTGCTCTTCTTTATAACTCGGATCTAAAATTGTGAAAGATTAATATAGTTACTTCGTTAGTTAATTTAATAGCTTATCTTGAGCTCTATCATTCTATAAATCTAGTAATGAACAAAAAAGAATCGAGGTGTCAGGCCGTCATGCGAAGCCAGAGGGGATCGACGCTTATACAGGTATTACTCGTTATCCTTATTTTTTCTATTTTAGGGATTTCGATATTAAGCGGGGTTGTTGGTGAAAATAAACGCGTCCATAAAACCGATGAGCAGATTCAGGAACGCAATATTGCCAGGGATGGGCTGACTTATTTCGAAGCAGATTTTAAACGGTATGTGAAAGAAAATGCTGCAACTGAAATCAAATTAAAGAATTTTCTTGATTTATATGCAGGTGGCGTAGATATTCCCCTTACGAACGGAACGGGAACTCTCAATCTTTCAGCGAGACTTGATGCTCCTGATGAACTCATCGTAACGAGTGGAGAAACAGTTAATTTAACTGATAAATATACTATTGAAGTGACAAGCTTGCCAGAAGGGTCAGAAAATCCATTATATGGTTATTATCGTTTAGATATCGACACTCCTGTAAAACTATTGCAATTCAATGGGAACGCCGAGAAAGTTGATTTTTCCGATAAACTATTAAGTTTGGACTTGTTAGGATTACTTACGGTCGACTTATTGACCTTGCAAGGAAATTATGAAGATTATTATCCGGTGCCAAATGATAAGATTCTTTCCGGAGGACTTGCCGGCTTAGATCTCCTTGGACTTCTAGGGTTATGGAATACTTTTAATACAATGGAAACAAAGGAAGTAATAGCTGTTAGTGATGTTGGTTTGTCAGTGTTAGAAGCAAATATAATAAATAATCTGCTCGATCTTAATGTAATTAACCTAACTGAAGAGCAGGCGACAAATGTGCTTATTAATGGAAGTTATACAAAACTAGAATTGCTGGGGGGCCTTTTTAAGAAATTTACCCTTTCAATCGGTGGTTATAAGGATATTGATTTTAAAAAGTTTGCTGTAACAGGGAACGCTTTAATCGAACAGGATAGCGGAGATACTGACAGCTCTAGAACGTTTTCTTTTGCCGATGGCTTATTTGTAAATAAATCATTAAATATTGGCGGTTTACCTGGAGAAGTATCTGAAAATGACAGCAATTTGGTTTTGAATGGTGATATGGCAGTTATGGAGAATCTTTACATGACAAATACAAATTTTGAAACCGACAATAGTAATCTATTTGTACATGAAGATGCTGAGATTAAAAATTCATGTATCAATTCTATTGATACAAATAAGGATTTCCGATTATTTGTAAAAGGGAAATTAACGATTGATCATGATTCAGACTGCAATAACCAAAACGGATTGCTTTATGCAGGAGAAGGAATTCAGATTAATACAAATAAAAATATGGCCATAAATGGTGGAGTAATTGGCGAAGTTTCGGTAATTGGTTCCGGTACAGTAACGATTTATCCTGATCCAGATTATTTAGAAAAAGTACAAATTAGCAATGCAAAATTAATTCCTTTAGGCAGAGCATACGAATAGATTTTTGTCTGAAATGGATTGCTACGACTTAGCTATCAATAAAAATATGCTGATAGCTAAGTCTATTTTTCGATGAAAATGGCACATCTGTCATTTTTATTTAAAGAAAGCATCGGAAGGATTCCATAAAATAGGGGGAGAGGTAAATCACCACGCTATTTACTAGTTAATTAGAAATGGTAAATTCTCGGTATGAAGGGATGGAATATCCCGAATATAATAGAAAATCATATAATTTTTAGGACTAAAGGTAAATAAATTCAGCAGAATATTTCATTCCTTTCTTTTAAAAACATCGGGAGTATTATACAATATTTTAGAACGAATATTGTCAATTGAAGTCGAGAGATAGAATTTGGCGATATTTGCTAATTTGATCTGCTTAAAGGATAGTATAAAATTACCAGTAAGAAAGGAGTGATTATGGTGGATACTGAGTTACTGATATTTTCATTGATATCATTAATTATACTGATTCCGATTATTTATTTCTTACCTCTGAACTTAACCAAAAAAGGGAAGATGACCGTCATTGCTGTTTCCTTTCTTATTGCGCTAGCAGGATTATTGACAAAAGTATTTATGGAATTATGGCAGAGCATTTTGTTGTTGGTCGGACTCATCCTTTTATTATCAATGGTACTAACGAAAAAATACTCAACTGCCTTATTTCCTATGCCTGGTAGCCCTTCTAAGGGGATGCCTATTGATGAGGATGAAAAGGATAAGGAAATTTCAAATGTTACAAGGCTGGAATCACTCCCTGTAATACATGAGAATGAAATGAAAGAAAATCCAGGTATTAAGAATGAGCAATTAGAACTTGAAAAAATGAACAGTAATTTAAATGTAGATTTGAACGATGAAGAATACAGGGTAAATGAACTAGAAGAGCTTTATGCGTTTGAATCGAATGAGTACAAGGGAAATGAGTTCATTTATCCTAGTGAGGATGCATTATCCAGCCCTTCTTTAGAATCCACATCTGACAATGAAAAGGATGAAGCCTCATCATTAAGCGAGATGGAACTTGAGGAAGTGGAAGAGCTTGAACCGCTAGCATTGGCAAAACAAGCCGAAGCAGAAAATGAAGCAATTCCGACAAGCTGTGCTTCAAGCTATCTAGGTGAATTGGAGGAATTAATGCTTGAATCACAGACTGAATCCGCAGCAGCTGTTGAACTGCTTGATGTGCCTAAAACTGAAACGGATCCGCTATCGGAAGTTGAAGGAGTCATTTCTTTAAATGATGAATCCGATATTGAATCAATGCTCAACAACCAGCTGATAGAGGAGACTGAACGGGCTGAAGAACCTTCGCAAGAAGTTGTAGCTGAAGAAGAGACGCTTCAAATCTGTGCGGAAGAATATCCGGTATTGAATGAGCTTTCTGATGAAGATTTACAAGCTGTTTTCAATGAAGAAGTGGAAAGCGAGGAAATCATCGCTGAAGAACCTGTCGTTGAGATGGTACCGCTAGATACGATTGAAGATTTTCAGCCTGCGGTTAATGTGGAAGAAAGAGACGTGAAACTTCCAATTCATGAAAGTGCAAATGATGAATTGGAACATAATATCTTGTCATCTGAGGAACAATGGAACCAAATGGAAACATCAGAAGGGGTACTAGAAGTAGCACAGGAAACAGAAGTGCCCCCTGAGGAATCACCGGCTCAAAAGGAAGACGATAGCAAAACATTCGAACATAAAGAAGTGTTTGAAACGCTGTTGTTGCAAGCTGAAATTGCGAAGAAAATGCAAAACAAAGAACAGTTTGAACAAATAGTAGCAAGCTTTCTGAACTATGAGGATTCAGAGGATGAACGGTACAAAATGTTAAAGGTATTATTAAAAGATTATATAAATATAATGAAATGATGATTCTTTCTTTGCTTTTATGGGAAAATAAAAGGAGATTTGTTCTTGTTTCTTTATAATGTTACAGGAAAGTCATTATTTACAAGAGCATTGTATTAAGAAATCCTATATTATAGTGCTATATAAACTAAACTGCTCTTATTAGCTTACATGTATCTCAATAATTATGCGTGGTGAATTTTGAATGAAAAACAGTGCTCAAATAACAGGCTTACCGATTATTAGTATTACAGATGGGATTCAAGTCGGGAAAGTCAAATCATTGGTCATCAATCCGGAAAAAGGTGCCGTTGATTTTTTAACGATTGAACATGATGATTGGCAGGTCAGTGTAAAGGCGATCCCTTATAAGAAAGTCATCGGGATTGGAGAATTTGCCGTAACCATTGACAGCGACAGTGCGATTATTGATTTGAATGAGATTCCAATTGCCAACCAGCTTGTCAATAAAAAAATCAGAGTTCTTAACACAAGAGTGATGACAAGAAAAGGTGAACTGATCGGAGAGATTCATGAATTCTATGTCGATGAAGATAACGGTCTAATTCTTGGGCTGTCTTTGAAAACAGGTGATAAAGAGGTGGCGCTTCCTTCTGAATATGTCTTAACCTACGGGAAAGATATCATCATCGTTAAAGAAGAGGCACCCAATTATTTTCTACCTAGTACGGATGAGCTAGATCCGAAGAGAAAAAAGACAGAAACAGCTAATTTAGAAAATAGTGTGGAGCCAATAAGTGAATCGCTTCCTGAAGCAGAGGAAATGACAGAAGCAGTTTCCGCTGTAGAAGAGGAAGATGCCGAATTGGCTGCATTAAAAAGAAAACAAATCGATATTTTAAATGGGAAAAAATTAACGAAAACCATTTACAGCACAACTGGACAGGTCTTGTTGGAGTCAGGAGTCGTATTAACACCTGAAGATATATCAAAGGCCCAGGAGGATAGTCCAAGTACAGTGGTTGAATTATCCATGAATGTGGAGGAGTGATTTCAACAGGTAAGTCTTGTCCTATGGTTTAGTCTAGTATAGGCAGACTGCCTGTTTTTTAGTTGAAAGGGGGGATGGGGTTGGATAACAAACGTGATTTAAAGCTGCTGCTTCTTTTGGTTTTATGTACGGGATATTTATTCAGTTTTTCGATCTTTGGTGAAAAAACCTATGAACGTGTCTCGGCTTCGAAAGAGGAATTTAAGGAAAATACAGCTATCGGTCCCGTAAATATTTCGCTTCTCACAAGTGAAGAAGCTTTGGAGAAACTACAACAGGAACAAAAGACTTGGTTAGAGGGCACAACGATCCATCTCCAGTACAAGGAAAAAAAATTAGAATTTGATAAAAGTAGTTTCATATTTTCATTGGTGGAATCGATTGATGGATCAGCATCAGGCGTTAAAAATCCATTGGCCGTCGATGTTGCGGAGGAAATGATTTCTGCCGTACTGCTTGATTTTACGATTGATGAACCATCCTTTAATAAAACAGCATTCAAACAGGAGCTGCTTTCCTATCCGGCGACACTGCAAGAGGGTGTACATAGCATAAAGCTGGAGAATTTCCTTCAGGGAAAGCAGGAAAAAAAGGTCATTTCTGAAGCAACGGTGACATTCCGTGAAAATAGTGAGCAAATGGATCTTTGGATTTCGCAATTTCCAACGGTTACGATAAACGGCCATTCTCAGTTTTCTATCTTGGATGCGCTGGAAGAGAAAGGCATCAAAACATTTACATCAGAGGGCTTAAGTATTGTTGCTACAGCGATTTATAAGGCGGTCCTGCCGACTAATTTTACGATCACAGAAAGAAGCATCAGCAGGGATCTCCCTTATTATGCAGAAGCGGGATATGAAGCAAAGGTAGACGCCAGCAAAAATATGGACCTCATTATCGCAAATCCAAACGATCAGGAGTATGTATTGGAATTTAAGCAGACGGATGGCAAGCTTCATGTCTCCTTGTCCGGACCTGAATTATTTAACCAATACCGCATTACTTTATCTGAACAGGAAACGTTTGAGCCAAAAAATATTATCCAGTATGATGCTAAGCTTTCTCATGGTCAGAAAAAGGTTAAAACGCAAGGAAAAAAAGGCTTCTTGCAGAAGGTTTACCGCGAAACCCTTGACAGCACCGGAGTAACGAGTGAAAGAGAGTTGTTATCAGAGGATTTTTACCCTCCGATTCATACAGTTGTTCTGCAAAGCAGTAAGCCGAAACCGGCAGCTCCTGAAACAGGCTTGAAACCAGGTGCACAAGAGGCGGAAAATACGAAACCCGATGTGACAGAAGCAAAACCAAATCCAAACGATACCCCAAATGAAGAGCAGGAACAACAGAAGAAACAAATAAATAAGGATACTGATGGTGAAAATTCATACTACATGAATCATACAAAATAAGAATAAAGCAGGGATGGAAGTGAAGAAAACTAGAAAAAGACTAGGGGATATATTAGTGGAATTCGGATTAATCACAGAGGAAAAGCTCAATGCTGCGATTAAAGAAAAAAGCCCGGAGCAAAAACTCGGGGATGCTTTGCTGGAACGCGGGTTAATCACGGAACAGCAGCTGATTGAAGTTCTAGAGTTTCAGCTTGGCATTCCACATGTGAATTTATATCAGTATCCGTTTGATCAGCAATTATTTTCCTTGATTTCAAAGGATATGGCCAAACGCAATATCATCATCCCTTTAAAAAAAGAAGCGGACCGGCTGATTATTGCGATGGCAGATCCGATGGATTACTACTTAATTAAGGATCTCGAACTCGTTACCGGCTTTCAAATCGAACCTGCGATTGCGACAAAAGATGATATTTTGCGTTCAATTAATAAATATTACGGCATGGATGATGGACTGGAAGAATTATTCAGTGAAAATGAAATGGATGTTGATATCGCAAAGGATCAGATCGTTGATCAAGACTCACCCATCGTAAAGCTTGTCAATCAAATCTTGTCTAACGCGACAACTTCAAGGGCAAGTGATATCCATCTCGATCCACATGAAACAAAATTACTTATCCGCTATCGTGTCGATGGTATTTTACGTACAGAACGAACGCTGCCAAAGCATATGCAAAGCATGCTGACAGCGCGGATTAAAATTATGGCCAATTTGGATATTACCGAGCATCGGATTCCACAGGACGGTCGGATTAAAATCAATGTCGGCTATCACCCGATTGATTTGCGTGTTTCAACATTGCCTACCGTATATGGGGAGAAAATTGTTTTGCGTCTTTTGGATCTGGGGACAGCTTTAATTGATTTAAATAATCTCGGCTTTAATTCGCTGAACTTAAAACGCTTCCTCCATATGCTTGAAAAACCAAACGGTATTATTTTAATTACAGGACCGACCGGTTCAGGGAAATCTTCCACATTATATGCAGCGTTAAATCGCTTAAACAGTGAAGAAGTAAATATTATTACGATTGAGGACCCGGTGGAGTATCAGCTTGAAGGGATTAATCAGATTCAAGTCAATGCCAATGTCGGGATGACCTTTGCGACCGGACTGCGTTCCATCCTGCGCCAGGACCCCAATATTATTATGGTCGGGGAGATTCGTGATAAAGAAACAGCTGATATCGCTGTCCGTGCATCACTGACAGGGCATCTTGTTTTAAGTACATTGCATACAAATGATTCCCTAGGATCGATCACTCGTTTACAAGATATGGGAGTGGAACCGTTCCTTGTTGCTTCCTCGATCACAGGGATTGTTTCCCAGCGTTTAGTAAGAAGAATTTGCCGCGATTGCGTGGAATATCATTCTCCATCGAAGCGGGAGCTTGAAATTTTTGCAAAAAGAGGATTGAAGATTGAGAAAGTTGCCCGCGGCAAGGGCTGTCCATCCTGTGATATGACCGGATATAGAGGTCGGATTGCTTTGCAGGAGGTTCTAGTTGTGGACGAGGAACTGCGCCGCCCAATTATGGATGGCGAACCATTTTCCAAGCTAAGAGGAATTGCGATTAAAAATAAAACAATCTTTCTCATTGATGACGGTCTGCTTAAAATCAAGCAAGGGCTCACGACAACAGAAGAAGTACTGCGAGTGGCAGTGCCAGATTAAGAGGGGTGAGAGGGAATGAAGACGAGACTGGACCAACTACTTCGTGCTGCAGTCGAATTTAAGGCGTCGGATATTCACATTACAACAGGGGTCCCGCCAATTCTGAGAATTAACGGGGTATTAAAACGCTACGGCAAAGAGGTTCTCTCCCCTGACGATACGGAAGAGATGGCCAAGGTTGTGATTCATGATCAAATGGAAAATGTATTACATGATAAGGGAGAAGTGGACTTATCATACAATCTGCCACGGATTGCCCGTTTTCGTGTCAATGTCTATCAGCAGCGCGGCAGTATGGCGATGGCTTTCCGGGTCGTGCCGACGAAAATACCGGCATTGGATGATTTGAACATGCCTGCGGTACTCAAAAAAATGGTTGAAAAGCCTCAAGGGTTAATCCTTGTGACAGGACCGACGGGGAGCGGAAAAACGACGACCCTTGCTTCGATGATTGATTACATGAACAAAACGATGTCAAAGCATGTGATCACCCTTGAGGATCCGATTGAATATTTGCATGGCCATGGAAACTGTATTATTGACCAACGGGAAGTTGGCAATGATACGAAAAGCTTTGCTGCGGGCTTAAGAGCGGCCCTCCGTCAGGACCCTGATGTCATCCTTGTCGGAGAACTGCGCGACCTTGAAACGATTTCAACGGCGATAACAGCGGCAGAAACTGGGCATCTTGTCTATGCGACCTTACATACATCGAGCGCTGCATCGACAATTGATCGAATTATTGATTTATTTCCATCGTCACAGCAGTCGCAGATCCGGACTCAGCTGGCTTCCGTTCTTGTTTCTGTTATTTCCCAGCGTTTATTTCCTACGGCAAATCGCAGCGGCCGGATTGCGGCAACAGAAATTATGCTTAATAATGCCGCAGTAGCCAATCTGATTCGTAATCAAAAGATCGAGCAGATTATGAATGTGATCCAAACCTCACGGGCTCAAGGGATGCACACGCTTGAGTCAAGCATCCACGCTCTGCTGCAAAGAGGCGTCATCACAATGGAAACGGCACAACCATATCTGCAGGAAAAGGTGTTTGAAGATGGCAAGGTTTAAATACACAGGCAGAGACTTAAAAGGGAAAAAAAGCGGAACAATTAATGCGGGTTCGAAAAAAGAAGCGATGCTGCATCTGAAGGAAAAGGGCATTAAAGTCATTTCAATGAATGAAGTGCCGGAAACGCTGTTAACGAAAGATCTCAGTCTCGGCAGCGGGGTGAAATCGCAGCAATTTGTTATTTTTCTGCGCCAGTTTGCTACTTTGATTCGGGCCGGAGTCTCGTTGGTTGATTCGACAGCGATTCTCGCTGTGCAAACAGAGAGTAAGGCATTGAAACGTGCTTTGTTAGAAGTAGAGGGAGATTTACGCAGCGGCCGTCCCTTATCAGAAGCGGCGGCAAAGCATAAAAAGATTTTTTCCAATATGTTTATCAACATGGTGCGTGCCGGTGAAGCAGGCGGACGGATTGATGAAACCTTGGATCGGCTCGCCGTTTACTATGAGAAGCAGCATGATACGAAGCAAAAAGTGATTTCTGCCTTGATGTATCCGGCTGTATTAACGGTGGTCGCCATTGGTGTTGTCATCTTCCTCTTAGTGAGTGTTGTACCGACCTTTGTTGATATGTTTAATGATTTTGGCGGCGAACTGCCGGCGATTACGAAATTTGTCATGGGTGCTAGTGAATTTATGCAGGGCTATTGGTGGCTGATTTTACTGCTGACAGCAGCTCTTATCATTACGATTATTTTTCTGCGCAATCAGAAAAAAAGCCGCTATTATTTTGATTATGTGTTGTTAAGGATTCCGATTTTTGGCAAGGTGCTGCAAAAAGCCGTCATTGCGAGGATGACCCGTACATTAAGCTCCTTGTCTGCTAGTTCCGTACCAATCTTGGAATCGATGCGGATTGTGGAAAAAGTCGTCGACAATGAAGTTGTGGCCAAAGTAATCAGAGAATCGCATGATTCCCTCGAACAAGGGCAGTCATTAACGGTACCGATGAAAAGCCACTGGGTCTTTCCTCCTCTTGTATCGCAAATGATCGCTATCGGCGAAGAATCCGGCTCATTAGACGCAATGCTCTCCAAAGTAGCTGATTTCTATGAAAAAGAAGTCGAAACAACGACCGACCGGTTAAAATCATTAATTGAACCAGTGATGATTATCATCTTAGCGGCCTTAGTTGGAACGATCGTGTTATCGATTATGATTCCGATGTTCGAAATTTATCAATATGTAGGTTAGAAATTTTATATTGCTAATATTTTACTGTATGAATCTTTTGGATTATATATTATACTAAAATTAGTGATATATGTCATGGGAGTTAAGTTATGTAAAAGG
>CALGSR010000347.1 GCA_937902115.1 uncultured Bacillus sp.
AACTAAAAGCAACAATGTCTGAGAAAAGAGCTTAAAGGAAAGACAGTTTCAAAATTATTGGGGGTTAAGGCAATGAATGTTCCAAATAAGATTACACTATCACGAATTCTTATGATTCCTATTTTTCTTATTATTATGGTGGTCCCATTTGAGTGGGGAAATATGACATTATTAGGGGCAGAAATGCCTGTAACTCATTTTGTCGGTGCACTTATTTTTATCATTGCGTCCTGTACGGACTGGGTTGATGGCTACTATGCAAGAAAATATAACATGGTGACAAATCTCGGGAAATTTCTTGATCCGCTTGCGGATAAACTATTAGTTTCAGCAGCTCTGATTGTTCTTGTTGAACTGGGAATGGCACCTTCATGGATAGTCATTGTTATTATCAGCCGTGAGTTTGCGGTGACAGGGCTGCGACTTGTATTAGCCGGACAAGGAGAAGTGGTGGCAGCAAACATGCTGGGGAAAATAAAAACCTGGACGCAAATTGTCGCAATATCAGCACTGTTATTACATAATATTTTATTTGAAATGATCACTTTCCCATTTGCTGATCTTGCTTTATGGGTGGCCTTGTTCTTTACTGTTTGGTCTGGATTGGACTATTTTATCAAAAACAAAGAACCATTTATTCATTCCAAATAAGATTTTCTAAATATTACAAGACAACTAGCGGCAGTATAATAATTGTGAATGACCGAAGATGAGAGGGGTATGCGGATGAATGCAGAAATCATTGCAGTGGGTTCAGAATTGCTGTTAGGACAAATCGTTAACACGAATGCTCGTTTTTTATCAAGCCATCTCGCAGAAATGGGAATCAATATGTACTTTCATACGGTTGTTGGGGACAATGCGTCGAGACTTGCTTCAGCGATTAAAATTGCACAAACCCGTTCGAACATAATGATCTTCACCGGCGGGCTGGGTCCAACAAAAGATGACCTAACGAAAGAAACGGTAGCCCAACAAGTGGGAAAAAAACTTGTATTCGATCAAGATGCATTGAACTATATTGAAGAATATTTTGAAAAGTCCGGCCGCGCAGCAACTGAAAACAATCGAAAACAAGCATTGGTGATTGAAAGTGCTTCAGTATTGAAAAATGACCATGGGATGGCACCTGGTATGATCTTTACAGTGGAGGAGCACACCTATATCCTTTTGCCGGGACCGCCGAAGGAAATGGAACCCATGTTTACCACTTATGCAAAACCGATATTAATGGAAAGGCTGCAATTACAGGAACGGATTATTTCAAAGGTATTACGGTTCTTTGGGATTGGTGAATCACAGCTTGAAGCGGAAATCGATGATTTAATTGATGCGCAAGTAAATCCGACCATCGCACCACTTGCCTCTGATGGAGAAGTATCCTTAAGAATTACAGCGAAGCATCAATCGGCAGAAACAGCGATAAAGCTTATTGAGGAAACGGAAAAGAAAATCCTTGAGCGGACGGGTGAATATTTATACGGTTATGATGACACCTCCCTTATGGAAGAACTTTCAAAATTGTTAAAAGAAAAACAGTTGACAATTTCTGCTGCAGAGAGTCTTACAGGGGGGATGTTTCAAAAGGAATTAACCGCAGTCCCCGGTGCCAGCTCGCTCTTATTAGGCGGTGTCGTCTGCTATTCGCCGCAGGTTAAGCATGACGTGCTGAATGTCAGCAAGGAAACCATTGATACAGATGGGGTAGTTAGTGCCCCATGCGCAGAGCAGCTTGCAGAAAATGTTGCTAAATTAATGAAGGCAAATATTGGGATCAGCTTCACAGGTGTGGCTGGACCGGAAGATTTAGAAGGGAAACCCGCCGGTACGGTATATATTGGAATTGCCATTAAGGGAAAACCGACGAAAGTAGAAAAATTAAATCTTTTTGGAAATCGGACCTCTATTCGCAAACGAACCGTAAAATACGGCTGTTACTACCTATTAAAGTATCTAAAATAATATGGCAAAGCCCTTGTTCATGAAAAGTGAGCGGGGCTTTTTTTAAATGAGAGATATCTTTTTTCTTAGAATCCATACAAGTTAAGCAATTTCAAAAAAATTCAAGGATAAATTTGACTTGACGAATCTGACATTTCAGGGTGGTTAAGTGATAGAAAATGAATCAATTAACGAGGGATTCTTGAAATTCAGGGGTCTTTTTCATGTGAAAATCAACGAATAAATGTTCGATTTTTTAATAGACAAATGAGCAAAAAACAGATATAGTTAAATTAGATTTTGAGACAACTAACCGGTAATTATGATACAATTTCGGTTCAAAATAAAGGAGGCTTTTTATAGTGAGTGATCGTCAAGCGGCCCTTGAACAGGCATTGAAACAAATAGAAAAGCAATTTGGTAAAGGTTCTATTATGAAGCTCGGTGAGCAGACAGATCGTAGAATATCAACCGTTTCAAGCGGTTCCCTAGCACTCGATATTGCTTTAGGAGTAGGGGGATATCCAAAAGGACGTGTAGTTGAAATATATGGTCCTGAAAGTTCGGGTAAAACAACTGTAGCGCTTCATGCTATTGCTGAAGTGCAAGCAAGAGGAGGCCAAGCAGCGTTTATCGACGCAGAACATGCACTCGATCCGGTTTATGCGCAAAAGCTAGGAGTTAATATTGATGAATTATTGCTTTCACAGCCGGATACCGGTGAGCAGGCCCTTGAAATTGTGGAGGCACTTGTCCGAAGCGGTGCGATTGATATTATCGTTATCGATTCAGTTGCTGCCCTTGTACCAAAAGCAGAAATTGAAGGAGAAATGGGAGACTCCCATATGGGGTTACAGGCTCGATTAATGTCGCAGGCACTTCGTAAGCTTTCAGGAATTATTAATAAGTCTCATACGATCGCGATCTTTATTAACCAGGTTCGGGAGAAAATTGGTGTTATGTTTGGAAATCCGGAAACAACAACCGGCGGACGTGCGCTGAAGTTTTACGCCTCTGTTCGTCTTGAGGTACGCCGTGCCGAAGCGATTAAGCAAGGCACGGAAATGATAGGAAACAAAACAAAAATTAAAGTGGTTAAAAACAAGGTGGCACCTCCTTTTCGTACGGCAGAAGTAGATATCATGTACGGTGAAGGGATTTCAATCGAAGGTGAAATTGTGGATATCGGCGCTGAACTGGATATTATTCAAAAAAGCGGTTCTTGGTATTCCTACCATGATGAACGTGTCGGACAGGGCAGAGAGAATGCAAAACTATTTTTAAAAGAGAACCCTGAAATCCGTCAGGTAATTTTGCAGGAAATCCGCGACCATTATGAACTTGATGGGGAAGGCAAGGCTCCTGTTAACGAAAAAGTGGAAGATAAAGAAATCCTTCAGGATGAACTTGATTTAATCGACTAATAGTTTAAGAGGCTGACTCATTAATGTGGGGAGGTACTTAGAAGGAATTGAAAAAGTGGCTGGCACCATTTGGGCCAGCTACTTTTTCAATAACTGAACGATTGGGAACAACCCATTGGTTTAGCGCGGGAGATGAGGGAAGATAGTTAAAAGTAGACAGTGTTTACATAAATTATAAAAGCCTGCAGGACAAACTTGACATTGAAAATGCACAGCTTTACAATTATATTGTATATTTTACATTTCTATTAGTTTTAAAAAGCCATTAGAGCTGTATATTGAAATTAACAATGTACATGTTGACACTTTAGAAACGTAACAAAAAACAAAACAAGTTCATAGCAGAAGGAGGTGAAATGATGGACCTTATGACAGCAATCATCTCCATTTTGCTTGGCCTTATCGTCGGTGTAGTTGTTGGCTATTTTTATCGTAAATCCGTTGCTGAAGCAAAGATAGCAGGAGCACAAAATGCTGCAGAGCAAATTTTAGAGGATGCCAAACGTGACGCGGAAACTCTACAAAAAGAAGCCCTGCTCGAAGCAAAGGATGAAATTCATAAGCTTCGTAACGAAGCAGAACGAGAAATTCGTGATCGAAGGAATGAACTGCAAAAACAAGAAAATCGTTTGCTACAAAAAGAGGAAAATCTTGACCGAAAAGATGAAACGTTGGATAAACGTGAAGCCCTTTTAGAGAAAAGAGAGGATTCTCTTAATAAAAGACAACAGCATATTGAAGAGATGGAAAGCAAAGTGGATGAGATCGTGCGAACACAGCAAGCAGAACTGGAACGAATCTCGGGCTTAACTCGTGATGAGGCAAGGACCATCATTTTAGAGCGTGTGGAACATGAATTGAACCACGATATCGCTGTAATGATAAAAGAAAGCGAGATTAGAGCAAAAGAAGAGTCTGACAAGAAGGCAAAATCAATCTTGTCACTAGCTATCCAACGATGTGCAGCTGATCATGTTTCTGAAACAACCGTATCAGTTGTAAATCTTCCAAATGATGAGATGAAAGGACGTATTATCGGCCGTGAAGGACGTAATATTCGTACATTAGAGACGCTTACAGGCATCGACCTCATCATTGATGACACACCAGAAGCTGTTATTCTTTCTGGATTTGATCCAATCCGACGGGAGACGGCGCGCCTAGCCTTGGAAAAACTCGTTCAAGATGGCAGAATCCATCCTGCACGTATTGAAGAAATGGTAGATAAAGCAAGACGTGAAGTAGATGAACATATTCGTG
>CALGSR010000348.1 GCA_937902115.1 uncultured Bacillus sp.
TCGCTTTTCCATATATTCGTCATCACTGTTTTCCCCCTTTGGTGGACTGCATATAATATATAGTTCTTCTAAAGTAGTCCCGTTTTGAAGAATGTCTTGGATAATACCTCTTTAACGGTTTTTCTATCATGCAAAATACCAAAGCAAGTGGCTACGCGTTCCAATTCGCTTAGAATATGGCTGGAAATCAAAATTGTCATTCCGCTTGCATGATTTAAGTGGAGCAGTAGTTCACGCAGTTCTGCAATACCATCAGGGTCAAGTCCATTAACAGGTTCATCAAAATGATATGAAAAGGCAGGATTAATATTTTTGACAGCTATAGAACAAAAATATAAAAAAAGAGAAGTCCGGTATAACAACCTACTGCAAAAACAGGAAAAGGCAGACCGGTTTATTAGCAATTTAAGGCTGGCGGTTTTTCTAGCAGGAATAGGTGCGGCTATAATAATGTATATGACACATAATTTTGTACTTTTTACTGCCGTCCTCATTTTGTTTGCAGCGGCATTTATTTATTTGGTTGTGCGTCATGAAAAGCTCATAAATAGTATAAAATATGTCACTGTGCTTCGTGATATTAATACCTGCTCGCTTAAACGGCTGAAGGGGGAATGGAATACATTTGCGGATGACGGGAGAGATTTTATGGATAGTAGTCATAGCTATTCAGAGGATCTTGATATTTTCGGAAAAAATTCTCTTTTTCAGTGGATAAACACAGCAAATACCTTTATTGGAAGAAGAAGACTCAGTGAGTTGTTTTCAGGTGTAATAGGAAACAGTGATGATATTCGGAATAGACAGGAAGCAGTAAGTGAATTGGCAAAAATGCTTTCCTGGAGGCAAAGGTTTTTAGCTGAAGGAATGCTGAAAAAAGGTGAGATGTGCGATCCACGGAAGCTTATACGTTGGGCAAGAGAAAGCAGTGAGTTTTTTAGGAATTTTTGGGTAATCTTTATAATCCGGGTTTGTCCAATTATCACCTTAATTCTTGTTGTAACAGGGTTAGTAATGAATAAAGTATCCTGGTACTTACCAGTAGCGGCACTGATAGCTCAGTTTGCGTTGCTTTCCTATAAAATAAAGGAACGCTACAGGATGTTTAGTATAGCAGAGAATTATGCTGATGATTTGAAGGTTTATTATAAAATGATCAAGCTTTTTGAAAAACAAAGGTTTAAATCTCCGCACATTAAAAAAATAAAAAAAGAGATTAAGGATAAAAACGGGTTAGAAGTTTTTAAACAGGTTGATAAGCTGTCTTCAATAATAGATGCAATAGCCGACCGAAGAAATTTTTTTTATGTTTTTATTAATATACTAGCCCTGTGGGATTTCCAAAATATCATAGCCCTCGAACGTTGGAAACAAAAGTCGGGACCTGTTCTAATAAAATGGTTTGACGCACTGGGAAGAATTGAAGCACTGGCAAGTTTGGCCGTAATCCGGTTTGAAAACCCAGATTGGGTAATGCCGGTGATTTGCGATGGAAATGAATCGATTATTGAAACAAAAGGTATAGGCCATCCGCTGCTGACAGAGAAGCGAACATATAATGATTTTACAATTGATAATAAAGTGAAAGTCCTATTAATTACAGGTTCTAATATGTCCGGGAAAAGTACACTTTTACGTACAGCAGGTATCAACCTGGTAATGGCTTATGCCGGGGCTCCTGTATGTGCAAGGTGGTTTCGGGCTACACTCATGGAAATAGGCAGCTGCATGAGGGTCAGCGATAATCTGAGGGAGAACATATCTTCTTTTTATGCTGAACTCTTGAGGATTAAAAAAATTATAACAGAAGCTGAAACCGGGAAAAGAGTTTTTTTCTTATTAGATGAGATTTTCAAAGGCACCAATTCCCTGGATCGTCATACTGGGGCCAAGGTGCTCATTAACAAGTTATGTCTAACCAACTCCATTGGCCTGGTTTCTACCCACGACCTTGAACTTTGCGAACTGGAACGGCAAAATGAAAGAATAGCTAACTATCACTTTCAAGAGTATTACAAAGATGGAGGGATTTATTTTGATTATAAGTTACGCCCGGGGCCTTCTACTACCCGCAACGCCCTTTATCTTATGCAGCTGGCAGGAATTAATGGTCCCCCTGACACCCCTTCGTAGAGAAGACTATTATCCATTATCCATATAGTTCCTTAACTGGAATTGTGGATATCCGGTGTTTCTAAATCAATTATACAAGGAGTACGGAAAAATGAAAAAAGTATCACCGTCCATCGATGAATGGCTCAAAGAAGCAAAAGCTGATCCAGCGGCTTTACAGGAGGGAATGTTTTTAGTCCATAACGGCGTTGTGCGCCAAACGCCCAAAGCCCAGGTCCGCCAGGGGATTGATGATGGTTCGCTAGTAAAAGGAATGGAATTTTCTTATAATGCGGCAAAAGTTGATGCGGCGATTGCTGAAACCTATAAAATGGACGGCATCTTCCATGTTAAAGTTTGGCTTAATGAGGGCGTGCTTGAGCTTGGTGATGACATAATGTATGTACTGATCGGCGGCGATATAAGGCCACACGTTATCGATGCCCTGCAATTCCTGGTTGGCAAGATCAAAACTGAATGTGTTACGGAAATAGAACAAAAATTATAGATAACTTTAGATTACCTAGCAGAATTTTTGTCTTTTTTCTTGCATTTTAGTATTTATAGATTTCAAGGGAGTTATCAAAGGACGGTAAAACAAGATGTCAAAAGGAAATGCCGGAATCGCTCCAATTGCCGTTGTTCTCAGCGGAATATGTTTTGTATTCAAGAAAGTATTCGCTTATCAGTTTGGCTGTTCCTGTTTGTGTATCCGTCGCCATAACGCACCATAGGATCGGTTCACCTTCAAATACGCGAACTTGTACATACGAGCCCGGTGTTATTGCCGGTGTTTCAGGCGCCAGTGCCGTCAGCAAAGCAGAGCCGGGCATAAGCCTGGCGATGATCAAAAAGATAAGTAATGCCATAATATTGTATAATTGTTTTTATAAGCCATCCCTTCCTTATTGTGTTGGCCCGGTGACGACATAACCGCGAAGCGTCAGCGTGGCGGTGTTCGATCAGCGCATGGTTGTTTCATTAAATGTCTGCGCCGTCACCTTCACCGTGATCACCGTACCCGCTTGCAGCGGTTTGATGTCGTTATCCCCTTGTACACCACCCAGCCCCGGGGTGTAACGACATCAAACCGCTGCAAGCGGGTACGGTGATCACGGTGAA
>CALGSR010000349.1 GCA_937902115.1 uncultured Bacillus sp.
AGCCGAAAAAGCATCCCGTTTCTTGAGTCTTGGGAATCAAATGGGTGAAGGCTGGCTCCTACCTGGTGAAATTGCTGAATTAATGGATTCCGGTGTGGATAACGTCGTTTGTGTTCAACCATTCGGCTGCTTGCCAAACCATGTCATTGGCAGAGGCATGTTCAATGGAATCAAAAAAGAATATCCAAATGCCAACCTCATTTCGATCGACTATGACTCCAATATCAGCAAAGTAAACCAAGTCAATCGAATCAAGCTTATGATTAACATCGCAAAAGATAAATTGAAAGAGACGCAACCGATCTAATTAAGAGATTAAAGTTAAGGGCGCTATCCTGACAAGGATCAGCGCCTATTTTCATTTTAGGGCTATTTAGCATCTATTGAATTTCCCCATTTCAGTGCAGTAAGAATAATAGATACTATAGTAACTGTGTAAAAGTTCAAAAACTAATGAAGAAAAAAGCACTTTTTGTTGTATTTTTTGAATTATCGGAAGGTTATGATAATAATCAGAAAGCGATTACATAAAAAGGAGTGAGAGTCAGCAGGCTTCAAAAGGAAGATGAATGAAGTCGAACAAGTATGTGTCTTGTGATGAGGAAGCAGTAAGTAATAAGCAAAAAGAAAGGACTGATGGAGATTATGAATAGAAATATGCCAAATAGCACGGCCACACAAGTGCCTGCCAAAGGCTTGAAACAAGGATGGACACCTGAATTAATAAAGAATCTTATTAATGAAGAAAAGGGATTGCTTGACCCTCGCATCTATAATGATCCGGAACTATATGAGTGGGAGCTGGAGCATGTCTTTGCCCGTTCTTGGCTGCTGTTAGGACACGAGACACATATTCCAAAAGCCGGTGATTACCTCACTACATATATGGGAGAGGACCCGGTCATTATGGTACGGCAGAGGGATGGCAGCATTAAAGTGTTCCTGAATCAGTGCCGTCACCGTGGAATGCGTATTTGCCGCTCTGATTGTGGAAATGCCAAATCCTTCACCTGTACGTATCATGGATGGGCGTATGATATCCAAGGTAATCTGGTCAATGTTCCCTTTGAAGAAGAAGCATTCTGTGACCAAAAACAAGGGGATTGCGGTTTCGAAAAGGCAGACTGGGGCCCATTGCAGGCACGGGTGGAAACCTACAAAGGCTTGATTTTCGCCAATTGGGATGAAGATGCACCTGACTTATTAACCTATTTAAGTGATGCGACGCCTTATATTGACACGATGTTTGATCGTACGGAAGCGGGTACCGAGGTCATTGGCGGGATACAAAAATGGGTCATCCCATGCAACTGGAAGTTTGCTGCTGAGCAATTCTGCAGCGATATGTACCATGCCTGCACCACGTCCCATATATCGGGTGTCCTAGCTAGTCTGCCACCGGATGTTGACTTGTCCCAAGTCGAGCTTCCGACAAATGGGAATCAATTCCGAGCAGCATGGGGCGGACACGGAACCGGTTGGTTTATCGATGAGCCTGAGCTTTTAATCGCCATAATGGGAGATAAAATTACTAAGTTTTGGACAGAAGGACCGGCAGCTGAAAAGGCAGCAAAGCGCTTGGCACCTATGCCGGTGACAAGTATGGTCGTACAGCATATGACTGTTTTTCCAACCTGTTCCTTCCTGCCAGGGATAAATACCGTGCGTACCTGGCATCCGAAAGGTCCAAATGAAGTAGAGGTTTGGGCATTCATTGTAGTGGATAAGGATGCGCCAGAGGAAATCAAAGAGGAGTATAGACGACAAAACATTCGCACTTTCAACGCGGGTGGCACATTCGAGCAGGATGACGGAGAAAACTGGGTGGAAATTCAGCGTGTGCTGCGTGGACACAAGGCGAGAAGTACATCCTGGTGTGCACAAATGGGCCTGAATGTTCCAAATAAAAGCAATTCGGATTTCCCGGGCAAAACCTCTTATGTATACGGGGAAGAAGCAGCAAGGGGGTTTTATCACCAATGGTCACGCATGATGACAGAGCCGGACTGGGAGACGCTTAAACCTAATCCTTATGGGTAATCCTGAAATATTCCATTCGTGGTAAGGATATACTGTCCGCGGGGTGTTTGGAGCAGTGTTTAGAACACCCCGTTTGAAATAGCACAGCTGAAATTTTTAAAATAAAGGAGAAATGTACATGCAAACGGTTGAATTATTAAAGGCATTCAATTGGCCTGAAAAACCTGTGAGTCTGGAACTGCAAAATGAGATTGAACAGTTCTATTTCCGTGAGGCGCAGCTGCTTGATCACTTAGCATACGATGCCTGGTTCGAGCTGCTGGAAAAGGATATTCGGTATTGGATGCCAATCCGTGAGAATCACCCCTATCGGGAACGGTCGCTTGAATATGTTCCATCCGGCGGGAATGCCCATTTTGATGAAACCTATGAAACGATGCGCGGGCGTATTCGTCAGCGGACTTCGGAGTTGAATTGGGCTGAGGATCCATCGTCACGCACCCGTCATCTCGTTTCGAATGTGATTGTACGTGAGGCGGATGAACCGGATACGTTCGAAGTATCTTCGGCCTTTGTTACCTATCGTAACCGAATGGAGCGGCAGGTCGATGTGTTTATGGGAGAGCGCCGTGATGTATTAAGGCGTGCCGATAATGGTTTAGGTTTCAAAATTGCACGACGCACGATTTTACTTGATCAAAGCACGATCTTAGCTAATAACCTGAGTGTATTTTTCTAAATTTCATTTCATAAGTGGGAAGGAAAACGGATATGGAATATACCAAAGCATGTACATTGGCAGATATACCAACTGAAGAAGGGCTTAAGGTTGAAAATGGGGATACCAGTGTCGCACTTTTTAAGGTTGGCGGGGAAGTGTATGCGACCCAGGATCGCTGTACCCATGGCATTTGGTCCTTGTCTGAAGGCGGATACTTAGAAGGGGATGTCATCGTATGCTCGCTCCACCTCGGTAAGTTTTGTGCCCGCATAGGCAAGATTAAGGCAGCCCCTCCATGCCGGCCGTTAAAAATATATCCAACCCGTGTGGAGGGTGACGATGTATTCGTCGCTTTTGACGATGGATACATGACGGCTGAAGCGAAAGAACAATTTGATGCGAAGGGAAAGAAGAAATTAATGAAATCCCCATCAGAATTCTGATCATGCGGCATATTGGTAAGCGTGTGTAATTTTATAAAAAAAGAAAGAAGGAGTGTCGTGATGAGATTACTAAATGAAGTGGCGTTAATAACAGGAGGGGCATCTGGTCTTGGCCGTGCCATTGTGGAACGGTTTGTAAGTGAGGGGGCGAAGGTTGCCGTACTAGACAAATCTG
>CALGSR010000350.1 GCA_937902115.1 uncultured Bacillus sp.
GATGATTAATCGTCTTATTGAGCCATCAGAGGGGAAAATTTTTGTCGATGGGGAAAATGTTTTGGAAACGGATCCAGTTCAATTAAGAAGAAAGATTGGCTATGTCATCCAGCAAATTGGATTATTTCCTCATATGACCATTGAACAAAATATCTCTTTAGTTCCGAAACTATTAAAATGGCCTGTGGAAAAACGACGGGAACGGGCAAAGGAATTACTAAACCTGGTTGATATGACCCCGGATTATTTAGACCGCTATCCGCATGAATTAAGCGGCGGGCAGCAGCAAAGAATTGGCGTATTGCGTGCTCTTGCCGCTGATCAGCCCTTAATCCTCATGGACGAACCTTTTGGTGCCCTTGACCCCATCACCCGGGATTCCTTGCAAAGTGAATTTAAAAAACTGCAAAGAAAATTAGGAAAAACGATCGTCTTCGTTACCCATGATATGGATGAAGCGTTGAAGCTGGCCGATCGAATCGTCATTATGAAGGAAGGCAGTGTCGTTCAATTTGATACTCCCGATGAAATTTTACGAAATCCGGCGAATGAATTTGTCGAGGAGTTTATTGGCAAAGACCGTCTGGCACAGGCAAGACCGAATCTGCAATCGGTAGAGCAAATTATGAATCTGGAACCTGTAACGGTTACAGAAAATGTCATTCTTTCCGAAGCAATCAAATTAATGAAACAAAAAAGAGTGGACTCTTTATTAGTTGTTGACCAAGATAATCATCTTCTTGGCTATGTCGACTTTGAAATCATTGATAAACAGAAAACAAACTATTTCAAGGTTTCCGAAGTCGTTGAAAAAGATTTATTTACGCTTGAAAAAGGCACGTTAGTCCGTGACACACTGCAAACGATTTTGAAGCGGGGGCTAAAATTTGTTCCAGTCATTGATGACGAGAACCGCCTTCTTGGAATTGTTACAAGATCCAATCTTGTAGATGTGGTCTATGATTCTATCTGGGGAGATACAGCACCTGATGAAACAACCGGTGCAGCAGGATAAGGAGGGGATATAAATGGACAGCCTAATGAACTTTTTTCAAGAAAATGGACTTGAGTTATTAAATCTAACCTGGGAACATATTTATATTTCCTTAATCGCCGTCGGATTAGGAATTGTCGTAGCTGTTCCTCTTGGCATTGTGTTGACTCGCGTTCCTCGTACGGCCACCATTGTCATGGGCTTTTTAAATGTTCTACAGACGATTCCGAGTTTTGCGATTTTGGCCTTATTTATTCCACTGCTGGGGATCGGAAAAGTACCGGCGATTGTCGCCTTGTTTATTTATTCCTTGATGCCGATTTTAAGAAATACCTATATTGGCATTAATGATGTGAAATAGGATTTAAAA
>CALGSR010000351.1 GCA_937902115.1 uncultured Bacillus sp.
AATAAAGTGAACTTGTTTCTTCTTTGCGGTGGAATGAATTCAAAGTCAATGCTCACACCCCCATAACCGCGTTGAACAGCTAATCTGACTAAGCTTCTTACTAAATTATTCCGATAAATTGGATTTCCAAGCACATTCCCGATTAATTCAGCACTAAATCCACCATTAAAAATGTTTCGAATCATTAATAATGGAACCACATTAAATTGTCGGCTGCGCGAAACAAACTCCCGATCATTTAATAACACATATGCATTCCCCTCATGGGTTAAAGAAAAAGCAACAATCGCTAAATAGGTTAATTGATTGGCAACCGCATCAAATACTGCAAGCGAAGACTCAAGAGATTGCGGAACAATAAACCCCAGTAAAGATAAACTCAATTTATTCGGTGAAGGGATATTTATTCTTTGCCCAATGGATAACAAATTGGGATTGATTCCCGTATTTGCGGATAGGATAGAAGATATGCTTGTATTGTAGCGGGACGCTAACTCCCACAAAACATCGCCGGCAGAGACTTGATGGGTACGAATCGATAATGCTTCATCCGGAATATATAAGGCAAGCCCCGGCACGAGCAGATTAGGGGATAGAAGGCCGTTTACTTGTGAAATGTTTGCAATAGAAACTCCATACTGTCTGGAAATTCCCCATAAACTTTCCCCGCTTTTTACCACATGTATAGCCATTACGAACCCCCTTTTTTCTTCCTTACATCCATTTTATTAAAAGAACTGCGTATTATACTTATTAAGACTTGGATGGAGCATTGGATCAATGTTCAGGGAAAAATGTAACCTTTTAGGGAAATTTATTTTCCGGGAAATAATCTTGTAGGATTATAGGGGGACGTGTAGTGATTTCAGACTTTGTGGTTTTGAGTTGTGTATAGATACCATAATTTTCCTGAGGCAAAAAAATAGGGACAGTGAACCCGTCCCCCTGTCCCACTATTTGATTTCTACAGCATTCTTTAGATCTACTTTCAAAAATTCGCCTTTGCGGAGTTCTATGTGACCTGATTGGTACAGGTCATTATCAATTGTTAAATAGACTTTTTCTGCATTGTAGTATTGGCCAAATGTATTGGCAATGCTTTGCAGGATCATTTGTTCATAACCAGCCCCTGCGTTCATCTTTGTGACAAAATCGCTATTTAAATCAAGGTAGACATTCGTATCCTGATTTAAATATAAACTGTTTATTTTCGCCTGCTCTGATAATACTTTGCCTACATTATATCCTTCAGGCACCGCCTCTTTATAGGCTTTCTCCAGTACCTGCTTCGTTATATCGTTTGTGCGGAATTGAATCTCTTTATTTTTAAAATAATACTTACCATCATCAATATTAGGATAATAGAATGAAATGTTTTGCATGAACGGTACATTTTCCTCTATTTTACTTAAAGTTGAAGTAACCTCCATATCTTCGTAAACAAACACCGATTTGACCAGACCAATATTTTTTGCATAATAATCAACTGTTTGTCCATCTTCACCTTCTGTCGTGACTGCAATCGCTTGATAATCCCCGGAAGGAGTTGAAATTTCAACATCGATATTCGTAATCGTTCTAGTTCTTGAATCATCTAATGTCCAGGTTTTTCCCTTTTCCAATGGTTCTTGCAAGATAACCTCTTCATTTTCACCGGTTTTATTCAAAAGATTTTCTCGGTAATAAGCCTCTCCTCTGGAATATTTCCTTGTGAGCTTTCCGTCTTTTATTTCAAAAACATTAGCCATAACGGTTCCGCCGTTATCTACTCTCTGTTGGAATTTTCCCTCTGATGTATAATCGATAAATGTATCATAAGAGGCGTACTCATTCCCCGATCCCTCGTATACATAATGCGTATTCTCTTTAATCGGATAGTAATCTTCTATGCTTAACAGATCAGGTTCGTTACTGTCGCCATTTTCGTCAGTATTTTTGCCTCCATTATTTCCTGCTGTATTGTTGTTTCCATTGTTATTGTTGTTTTCACTGCTGTTTCCCGGTCCGCATCCGGCAAGGAACAGCATAAGAATTAGAACAAGCAATAGTGGAACTGTTTTTTTCATCATTATCGCTTCCCTTCATTTTTAATAATCTACAAGGAACGCTGCTGCCTATCTTCATTATATATGAAAAAATAGTTGCTGATCCTCCAATGTATAAATATATGATGACAATAAGAACGGCCAGGGATAAAAATATCCCTGGCTTTGGCAGCAAAGCAATCAGAATGCTAGTGAAATATATTTAATTTCTAAGTATTCCTCGATTCCATAATGGCCTCCTTCTCGGCCAAGGCCGCTTTCCTTGAAGCCGCCAAATGGGGCTTGTGCTGTCGAAGGAAGTCCGTCATTTAATCCAACGATGCCATACTCCACGCCTTCTGCCAATTGGATCGCTTCCGCTATATCTTGGGTAAAGATATAGGCTGCCAGCCCATAGGGTGTGTTGTTTGCCCGTTCAATTACCTCTTCTGTTGTACGGTAAGTCGTGATTGGTGTAAGC
>CALGSR010000352.1 GCA_937902115.1 uncultured Bacillus sp.
TTTTCTAAACCTTTCGATGGAGGAGTAATATATGAGTAGTTTTAACCTTGGCGATGCTATCTACCAGCTTATTAGTTTCATTATACTGATCCTAATTATTGTTTTCCTTGTACGATTATTCCGTACTTTTTCTAAACGTAGAAATCAACTTGATAGAATCGAGAAGAAGGTTGATGCTCTTGATGAAAAAATAAAGCAGGATCATCATTGAGCAATTTATATTCGCTGCATTATGTCTGCTATCTTGGATAAAAGGAGGGGATCGCAATAAAAACGAAAGTTAACTATCCATTTGTTTATTTTTTTATCGAACCGAATGTCGTTTTCGTTTATAAAATAGAAACAGAGAATTATGTAACCGTTTCAGATTTGGATGACAATGGGGAATGGCAAACGTATGAATTAGAACATGAAGTTGAATTTGAGACATTTAATCATGAAAAGAGCCACCCACTAGAAGGCAAAGGATATGTGATGAAACAAAGCGATGTGAATACAATGGTACAAGTCGTGAATACATACATTCAAAAGCACCGGCAACCTGTTTCATCATCCTCAGTTGAGGCAGGTGAAACAGCGTCGCCTGTACATATCGTTTCTTCAGAATCTGCAGCAGGTTCTTTACGCGTCGGACTTGAAAGACCAAAGGTTGTGATTGGTCTTCCAGACTCCTTTTCCATTGGACCATTGTGGAAGTTAAATGACAGAGAAGGGCAAACCTTTCGCAATGAATGGTTATATGAACATATTAATTATGAACAACAGGATGATTATGAGTATGAAAATAAATTTGCCAATGCATTGCGGGAGATAGAGGATATTCCTGAAGAGGTACCTATCTATTTATGGTATGGCAATAATGCCGATGAACAAATTGGCCTGCGCTTTCTTTTATTCTTGCTGCGTGAAAAGACAAATGATATTTTTCTCATAAATTCCACTGAACTCTATGAAAGCTACATAACTGCTGACGTGAATGGTCAAAAGTTTTCTCATACAGGCCATATCGCAGGAAAGGACTTAAGGCTTCTATTTGAAAAAGGCAGGAAGACCCCCCCGATATCTGAACAGCAGCGGATACAGCTTCACGAAGAGTGGAATTCCTGGGCACAAACGAAAGAAGTCCTCCGTCTATGGCAGCAGGAGAGGATAATGGGAGTCAATGAAAATCACTATGATCCACTGATTATAAGCACGATTGAAAAGCTGCATCTTGAGCAGGAGGAAAAGGACTTTATCCTGGCTGGAATGGTGATTGGAGAAATCCTGTCAGGGACAAACGAATTAATAAATCCTTTCTTTTTAGAATATAGAATCCGGCATTTGCTTTATAGCGGCGTGCTAGAGCTAAAAGGAATACCGAAATCAATGAGACATTATCGTGTTAAAATGCGATGAGGGAGTATGGTGGAAAATATAATTGAAGGCAAATACAAAGATAATTTTGATCATTATCGTTATTATTTGGGAAAAATCGCTGTTCCTGTGGAGTTGCCTGTGACTAAAACGAGGGTGCGGTCTTCCGTTTCCGTTGCAGAATTTGATTCTCTCTTCTCAATTGATTATGTATTCAGTGCATAAGTGATCGAATAAAAAAGCCGAATTTCTTACTATAGTAACGAGAAACCAGGCTTTTTTTCAAGTGGTTTCCTTAATTATTATCTTACCTAATTTGATGTGTTTTGTGAGAAAAAGGAACTATAATCAACCATTAAATTAAGTAATATTACATATATAATTAACCAAATTGTCACCTGTACTTCAAAAGAGATAGAAACTTTTTTCTCTTTCAATCGTATGAAAGATATCAAAATATTTGCTATGGGGGAGAGGAGCATGAATATTTCTTTATTTGAAGATAATATGGAAATACTGCGTAATTCAGGTGGTAAATGGGTAGATAAACGCCTAGTGATGATGACTGCTGCACAGAGTACGGCCAAAGGGAAACGAATCATTGGTTCTGATTTTAAACATCTATTGGACAAGGTGAAAAATAGTTCGTCTGCTTTTTCTCCATTAAGAATGATTGTTTTTTCAATTGCAGGATTAATCTATGCGAAAACGAATGATTACGACGGAGAAATCGAGCGTTTACATCGTAACTATAAGGCACTAAAGGATAATGGCTTCCGTTCTTCGATGCATACCTATATTGCTGCCATGCTAATGGAAGAAGACACAGATGGAAGACGAATCGAAGGAATTTATGAAGAGATGAAAAAATATCATCGTTTTCTAACTTCTTACGATGATTATCCTGCTGCGGTGATGTTAGCAAAGCAATCGGATAGGATTTCCGAGCTGGTAGAAATATCTGAAAAATATTATACGACTTTAAACGGTAAAGGTTTTTATAAAGGAAACGATTTACAATTATTAGCCAATATGCTTGTCATGAATGGAGCATTTTCACAGGATTTATCAAGGAAAGTAATCGAAGCTAAAGAGGCTTTTGAAAAAAATCATTATAAAATTAAAAGCATGCATTATCCGGCTTTGAGTATCATTGCCCTCTCCAATCAGACAAATCAAGCCATATCACTTGTTCAGGAACTGACTTCACTGAAAACCTTCAAATGGTATAAAGACATGGCTATTATAGTTGCATCGATATTTGTCTCTCAAGACTATGCAGATGCTTCAGCAGGTCTGACTGCTGCAGTAGAAGCCATGATTCAAGCACAACAGGCAGCTATTATTGTCGCAACCACTGCTGCCATTTCATCCTCCAGCACTTCATCTGGGGATTAGGTGAAAATATTTAATCTGCCCTGGCATCATTAGGTCGGGGCAGGATTATTCCGATCTTATTCCACAATTATGATCCCTAGCATGAATTATCCGCTATTTCCCCATGAAACAACGACTTTCACCCTGTTTATTCATCACAAATAGGTATGGTAGTACGATTATGCCAATATCTTATGGAGGTTGGTTAGCATGAAACTGCCTATAATGGCTTATGTTTATCCAATAATATTACGAAAAGTGGTTAAGGAGCAATTATGTAAATATTATTCTGAATATGATATTGAACATTTATCGAAAAAATACGTAACGAATATAAAGCAATATTAGAACGCTCTCCAGACATTGGTGGAGGTGAAAATATATTTACGGGCAGCTATCTCATGGGAGCGTATCTTATTGCGTTGTATAAAAACACAAGGGATAAACTTAGTCTGGCTGACTTGGATTTCATCATTTCAGAAGGTCTTAAAAATTTTGAATTTATGAAAAAACGCATGAGAAAAGTAGACTTACTTTCTGTAGGATATAAGAACAAAATTATACAAGCAGGAAAATGGTGCAAAAAACATGAAGATAAATACCCTGCAAATTGGCAAGTAGAAGTAAAACAACCGGAAAATCCTGACTTGACACATATTGTTTTCACTAAATGCGGACTTTGCGTTTTATGTAAGAGTGAAGGTGTACCCGAGTTTATATCATCCTTGTGTGCCACTGATTACATCACAATGAGTTTTGCTGAATGCAAACTTGAACGACCCACTACTTTAGGCCAAGGAGATACCTGTTGTGACTTTTATATAAGAAGATTGTGATTTGGGGATATAAGTTAATGTGATAAAAGGATGGTGAAAGTTTTTTGATGGAGTGGACATTAACATATGCTTAAAGTCACATTTTTTCGTGGGCTTGTGTCTTTTCGTAGGATTGTGTTGAAAAATCTCTCAAAATTAGTAGACTTTTGTTGTTACAATTTGAACGTTTTTAATATAAACTAAGTTTATGAAAGTGGTTACATTGTTTATTCGAGATTGGGGAGTTTCGAATCTATTAAGATATTAGGGGGAAATAAAATGACAATTTTACGTTTGGGAAGAGTAGAACTAAGAGTACCTAACTGGGAAGAAAGTATTGAATACTATAAAAATGTAATCGGTTTAATTGAAACTTATAGAGATGACAATCGTGTTTTTCTTAAAGCATGGGATGAACATGATCACCATAGTCTTATCTTGCAAAAAGCTGATACTGCTGGTTTAGATCATCTTGCTTTTAAAGTAAGATATGATGAAGATTTAGATGTGTATGAGAAAAAGTTAAATGAATATGGCGTCGCTACAGAACGTATTCCAGCTGGAACAAGAATTGCTGAAGGGGAAGCTGTACGTTTCCAAGTTCCAACAGGACAATATATCGAATTATACTCTCAAATTGAAAAAGTAGGGAATGGACTTCCTGTAGTGAATCCAGCTCCATGGCCTGATGGTTTAGTGGGTATGGCTCCTCCACGCCTTGATCATCTTTTAATCGCAGGGGAAGATGTGGATGGAACGACTAAACTATTACAAGAGGTTTTAGGATTTAGTATGGCTGAAAGAGTTGTCCTTGAAGATGGGGAAAGCAACCTTGCTACATGGCTGTTTGTTTCCAATAAAGCTCATGATATCGCTGTCATCAAAGGACCTAACGGTGGATTACACCATGTCGCTTTCTATCTGGAAGAGTGGAATGATATCCGTAAAGCAGCTGACATTATCGGTAAAAATAATGTTTCTCTTGATAAAGGACCGTTCCGTCACGGCATTACGCGTGGAACAACAATCTACTTCTTTGATCCATCTGGAAACCGTAACGAAGTATTTTGCGGCGGTTACATCGCTTACCATGATAACCCAACGATTACATGGACAATCGATAATGTTGGAGAAGGAATTTCATGGTTCGATAAAGATCCGGGCGAAAGATTTACAACCGTATTCTCCTAATTTGAGAGACTGTACCGTTTGTAGAAATTTGACTAATAAATACTCCTGATAGAAGGGTGTATTTGAATAATATTATTTTCAACTAATAAAAGGGAACACAAACCTTCACTTCAAAGGTTTGTGTTCCCTTTTTTCTTGTTTTTAATTAAATGCTTTCTTCCTAGAAAATTCAAGAAGAAAGGCTACCTCATATTTTGCTAAAATAAACGGAATTTTTACATAATTCACCTTTGCTCTTTGCATTAATTTGATAGGTTAATAGTATGTCCTTGCGTGGATAAAGGAGGAAAGCAAGCAGTCGTTGGATAAAATTTAACTGTAAGGACATCAACCATAAACAAGGGAAGTGCATGAGATGAAACGGCGTAAGTCCATTTTACTGTTCTTTGTTGTGATTTTAGTCTTGAGTTTATTGCCGGTCAATGTCTTGAATGCAAGCGCTGCAGAAGTTGAAGAAATGACAATCAACGTTCCGTCAGAGTTACCAGTATTAACTGGACCAGTTGACGGATCCTATGTCGTACAGTTTTCCGATGGCAGGAAAGAAGCCGTGCCATCCCAAGATGTAGAAGTATCTACATCTGATGAGTCCATTATCAGCATTAATAATGGTAAGCTATACCCGCTTACAGAAGGGAAGGCAACGATTAAGGCTTCTTATCAAAATACAATAGCGGAAAAAGAGATTACCGTTACATCCGCCACTCATAGTGTTTTAGTGAAGTCCATTGAACATGAAGAGGGGTATATTTTAGGAACAACTGGAGTCTCCATCCCGATTAATGGAATTACTCTTCAGACTACTAACGACGATGGATCAAAAGGACAGGTAACAGGTGATCAAGCAACATGGACTTCGAGCAGTGCAGATCTCGAAATGACTGCGGACACCATCACAGCAAAACAAGCTGGAATCTATTCGTTGACAGTTACGAAAGATGAAGCTTCTACTTCGCTTCTTTTAATCGTAAAAAACGAAGAAGATGAAGAGTATATCCTTTTTGAAGAAGATTTTAGTAGTTTACAAGATGGTAGAATTCCTGAAGAGTGGACAAAGCTCAACGGTACAACCGATGAGAAAGTAAGTGTGAAGGAAGGCGCTCTTATCATCGATGGGCGAGGGGATAATTATGCCGGAACGGGTATACTGCTTCCTGAATATCTAGCGTTATTTGGAAACTATAAAATTGAAGCGGATATCACCCATTTAACAGCGAATAATAATAGTCGTTGGCATTCGATGATGTATCGTGTCCAGAATAACAGCTATCCATACTATCAAATGGCGGTTCGCCAAAATGCAACGGCATCAAATGGGGTGGAATTTGCTGAAAGAACGCCGGCAAACAAATGGAATGTTCCTGTAACAGCAAGCTATCGTGAGGGGATTAGCGGGGAGAAAATGTATCACTACATGTTAGTGGCTCATGAAAACAGGGTTCAGCAATGGATTCAAGATGACTTGCTCATTGATACCGATATTGCAACTAATTATCAAAAAGGAAGAATTGGTTTTCAAGCGACAGGGAGTTTAACGAAAGTAGATAACATCAAAGTAACGCTTCAAACAGAGGAATTGCCCAAGATTGTTCGGCCCGGAGATAATTTTGTCCATGTATCTGAACTTGACACAAAGATTTCTCTTGCGCCAAGTGTTGTAACGGCCGTCAATTCCCGTGAAAATTACGAGACATTCATGGAAGGACAGTTACCCGCAACCGCTATTCTCCATGTGAATCGTAAACTTGAAGTAACTGACGAACAAGGACAAAAGATTACCAGTCTAGCATCTGCGCTTGATAAAATAAATGAAAGAATCATCCCGGCATTTTCGATTGAGGATGAAGCGACCATTGCACCATTAGTTAAATATTTAAAGCAAACTCATTTAGAAGATGCTTTTGTTCTTTCTAAAGATCCTGTTTTGGTGAAAAAAGCGAGAGAAGCGTATCCGATGATTCGCGGGATTATTGAATATTCTGTCTCAGGTCCATTGAGTGAAGAACAACTAATGGACATGCGCAGAACGACGAACAGTCATCTAGCGAAAGTGATTCTTCTTCCGGAAAGTGCAGCAAGTATGGAGGATGTTACATACTTACAGAAGAAATTAATGACTGTTTGGGTAAAAGAAGAGAAAGAAGCAAAACCCGTTGATTTTCACAAAATGATTACTGCTAGTCCGAATGGGATCGTAACGGATCAGCATAAAGAGGCTATCGCTGCTTTGGAATTTTATCAAGATCAGACAACCCTTGTCCGTACGCCATATATGTTAGCGCATCGTGGAATCCCTGGTCTTGCCCCGGAAAACACATTAGAAGGGGCCATTCTTGCCTATGAAAAAGGGGCCGACTATATTGAAAATGATATTTATTTAACAAAAGACGGCCACATCGTAATCCTGCATGATGGTACGCTTGATCGGACAACAACCGGAACAGGATATATTGAAAATTATACATTGGCAGAATTAAAACAACTTCTTGCTAATAAACAGTTCCCTGAACAATATCCAAATGCGAGAATTCCGACACTTAAAGAATATTACGCGGAATTTAAAGGGAAGGATATAGAACTAATTTCTGAAATTAAAAGCGGCAATCCTGCCATTATCGATAAATTAATTTCGTTAATCGATGAAATGGGTATGGAGAATCAAGTATCAGTTATTTCCTTTAATGAGGAGCAATTAAAGCTGCTTGCAGAGAAAATGCCAGGTATGTCAATCGGTTACTTAACTTCGGGAATCGCTAGTGAAACAAATGTCAATCCCTCTTTACGCCGGACATTGAGTCTTATTCAAAATCTAAACTCAACCTTTAATACGAGTTATGCCGGTTTAGGTGAAAACTTTATGGAAGCAGCGAAACATCGCGGCATTACGTTCTGGCCTTGGACATACCGGGACCAAGGATTGTTTGTGGATTACTTTTTACTTGGAACGAACGGTTTGACAACAGACTATACCCATTGGGCATCTGATTGGGCATCGGGTATTGTTCCTGTACAATTGGAATACCATTTAACAGAGAGAAGAAGTGTGGAAGTAAACGCGCAAATTGAAACGTATAATCGTCAAGTAAAAGAAGTACAGCCCGAGATTGTTGTGATTGACGGGCAGGAGCATGTGATGGTTGAAGGCAATATGATCACATCTCAGGGCGAAGGAACGGTTTATGCGCTGCTTCGTTATACACAGGAATTGCCTGGTGGGAAGTCCTATGATCTTTATACACAGCCAATCACAATAGAAGTGACGGGGAAACAGAACGCAAAAGAGAATCAAATCATCATTGATGAGGAAAATGCGGAAATAGAAATTGGAAAGACACCACATATGAAAGACGGCATTTTAGTCACAACATCAGCCTCCATCAAAGGGGAAGGATTAAAGAATAATAGCGTCACAATCAGTCCTTCTCAAGAGGGTGCCATTGTTAACTTAAATGGTGAACGTGTGCAACAAGTCATCATTGATAACAGCAATATTAAAGAAATTCGAGGGGCTGAAAACGTAAGAAAATGGACTGTTAAAGATGATATCGATTTGGCAGGAATCAAGATTTACGATCGTAATAATGAAGAAATCACAATAAAATAGACTGCTAGAACGCTTAAGGTGATGACTAGAAAAAGCAGGAGAATCTCTTATTCACCGGAATGGAGACTCCTGCTTTTGAGATGATTAAATAAGATTTCCAACTGGATAATTTTTGGAGATAAACAAGAGAATCCATTCATATAAAGGAAATGGAGGGATTTTTATGAAAGCGATCGTTTGTGATAAATATGGTTCACCCGATGTACTCCAATTAAAAGAGATAAAGAAACCTTTACCTGCCGAGAATCAGGTATTGGTAAAGGTTCATACAGCATCTTTGAATTATGGTAACTTGGTTCTATTGAAAGGAAAACCCTTCTTTGTTCGTTTGGCCTTCGGACTAACGAGACCAAAATATTCTATTCCAGGAGGGGACATAGCTGGTACCGTTGAAGCTGTTGGTAAGAATGTTTTGCAATTTCAAACCGGTGATGAGGTATTTGGCGATCTTTCTAGTTGTGGTTGGGGTGGTTTTGCTGAATATGTAACTGTCCCCGAATCTGCTTTAGCCTTAAAGCCGGTCAATATTTCCTTCGAGGAAGCGGCTGCGACTCCTATGGCAGGGACTACGTGATATAGGTAAGATTAAATCGGGACATAAAGTATTAATTTATGGGGCATCTGGTGGCGTCGGTACTTTCGCGGTGCAAATTGCCAAATCATTCGGAGCTGAAGTAACAGGTGTATGTAGCACAAGAAATTTAGAGATATTGCGTTCACTAGGAGCTGACCATATCGTTGATTATACAAAAGAGGATGTCACCCAAGATAGGGAATGTTACGATTTGATTCTTGCTGTGAACGGTTCTAATTCCATTTCAGCTTATAAACGTATATTAAAACCAAATGGGATTATTGTATACGTAGGAGGTAAGGAATCCCAACTTTTATCGGCATTATTTCTTGGAGCTTTTTTTTCAACGACTGGAAGCAAGAAGATAAGTACCTTGTTCCAGAGAGCAAGCCAAAAAGACTTAAATTATGTAAAAGAATTACTTGCGACTGGCAAAGTAAAACCAATCATTGATAAACAGTATAAATTAAGTTAAATAACTGAAGCCTTCAATTTTCAACAAGGTCACGCTCAAGGTAAAGTGGTTATTACTGTCTGACTTTTCCACGGAGTAAGTATTTTTTCGAAGACGATAATTAAACTTTCAGCCCACTTACATTAAGTGGGTTTTTGTATTATTCAACGGGAAGATGCTATTGTCTTTTGTAGTTTATTTATATATGACAATAAAAAATAATAGACTCAAAGTATCCCCTATCTGTTTCAAATGCTATACTATCTATAACGAACGTATATTCTTTGTAAAACAAGTTGGTGAAAAACATGATAAATGAAGTTCAAATATCTGTACGGACACTTGTGGAATATGTGTACCAAAGCGGCAGTATTGATTCGCGTTTTCTGTCTTCATCAACCTTAGTAGATGGAACGAGAATTCATCAAATAATACAAAAATCCTATCAGGATACGGATCAGAAAGAAGTCTATTTGCGGACTGAAATTCCCCATCAAGACTTTGTATTTATCATCGATGGCCGGTGTGACGGCCTGTTATTTCAAAATGATGAAGTCATCATCGATGAAATTAAGTCCTTTTCGCAGCCGCTCGATGGGCTGACAAAAGAAGGATACCCCGTTCATTGGGCACAGGCGAAAATGTATGCCTATATATATGCAAAGGACAACGAGTTAGCAGAAATCACGGTACAGCTGACCTATGTTCATGTGGAAACAGAGGCAAAGCAATATTTTCAAAAGAAGTTTACTTACTCTGAATTAGAGCATTTTGCAGCTGAAATGGTAGAAGGATATGCTCCTTATGCGATGCTTTTACAAAAACACCGCATGAACCGAAATGAAAGCATGAAAGCTTTAGAGTTTCCATTTGAATCCTATCGAGCAGGGCAGCGGAAGTTGGCAGGCGCGGTGTATAAGACGATTGCCGAGGGAAAAAGTCTGTTTGCGATGGCACCGACAGGCATCGGCAAGACGATTTCTACAACTTTCCCCGCCTTAAAAGCAATCGGGGAGGGGCATCTGAATAAGTTATTTTATCTCACAGCCAAAACAATTACCCGGACGACGGCAGAGGAAGCCTTTTCCAGGATGCGGGCTGGCGGTCTGTGCCTCAACACGCTCACAATAACGGCTAAGGATAAGGTCTGCTTTAAGGATGAAACCATTTGCCAAAAGGATTATTGCGAATATGCCAATGGTTTTTATGACCGCATCAATGAAGCCGTTCTTGATCTAGTAACACATGAAAACGGGATCACCCGTGAAGTGCTGGAAAAGTATGCCCGCAAGCACAAGGTTTGCCCGTTTGAATTTTCGATTGAGCTAGCTTACGTAGTAGATGTCGTGATCTGTGACTACAATTATATTTTTGACCCGCGAGTGTCGTTAAAGCGGCTCATTGAAGGGCAAAAGAAATCCACCGCCATCCTCGTAGATGAAGCACATAATCTAGTAGACCGCGGTCGGGAAATGTTTTCCGCTTCTTTACAGAAAAGGACCTTTCTTCAGCTGAAAAAAGAATATAAGGGCAGGGCTATTTTTGATTCTGTGTCTAATATAAACGCATGGTTTATCGCCTTAAAAAAGGAATCAACT